>CAZIQC010000328.1:0-1502 GCA_964541335.1 uncultured Oscillospiraceae bacterium | reverse complement strand
GATATATCGAAGCAGTTGTGCGTTGTAGAGCATACTTATAACGGAGCTTGAAATGTTGCTCATCAGCTCGGACGAGCCGTTTATGCAAGCGTCCGCCACGGGCTTTAGCTCGATTTTCGTTTTAACGAGGCGCAGTCTGCCGGTGTTTTCGCGCATAAAATAAATCAACGGCAGTACGCCGCCTATGCACTGGCTTATGCCGGTGGCAAGCGCCGCGCCCACAACTCCCCATCCGAAAACGGCAACAAACAAAGCGTCGAGCACCATATTCGTAACGCCCGCCGCAACAACTACCCACAAGCCCATTTTCGGTTTTTCTGCCGCAATAAAAAAGCTTTGAAACACGTTTTGCAGCATAAACGCCACCGTAAACAAAAGCACCGTTCGCGCATATGCGGTGCAGTCGCCCATCATTGCATCCGTGGCGCGCAAGAAGCGAGCCACCCTTTCCGTAAATATTATCCCGAAAACCGTCAGCACCGCGCCCAGAATTACCGTAACCTCCACCATCATAGAAAAACAGCGGTTTGCCTTTTTTTCATCTCCCGTGCCCAAAAGCTTGGCGGTAAGCGCCGTTCCGCCCGTGCCTATCATAAAGCCCAAGCCGCCCAAAATCATAATAGACAGCATTATCAGGTTAATTGCCGCAAACGCCGTTTTGCCGACATAATTCGACACGAACAGTCCGTCCACAACGCCGTATACGGATGTGAATATCATCATCAATATCGGCGAAACAGTAAATCTAAACAGCTTTTTGTATGTAAAATGGTCGGATAACCGTATTTGCTTTTCCATATATGCTCCTTTCGACAAAGCAGCCGCACCACTCAGCCTGCGGTTGAGAATGCGGTTGCCTTTTATCTGCTTTATTCTTTCTCTTTTCTTTTTTGCAGCATTGAATTAACTTTTTCGAATGCCGCGGGCAAATAATCCACAAGCTTGTCTATCGGCGTATTGTTCGAAGAAATCGGGATAAGCTTTATTTGCTCGGGACCGACCACCAAAAACCCTATCGGCGAGATTGACACGCCCGCGCCGCTTCCCCCGCCGAATGCCGAGGCGTCGCCCTTGGCGGGAATGTCGCTTCCGCCCGCCGCAAAGCCGAAGCCCACCTTTGATACGGGAATTATCATTGTTCCGTTGCTTGTTTCCACAGGGTCGCCGATGATGGTGTTTACATCAACCATATTTTTGATGTTTTCCATAACCGTTCCCATTAAATTGTTGATAGGATGTTCTCCCATAATTTATTCCTCCTTACCCTTTTCGGGCTTTAATTTTCTCAATGCGCACAAGGCGATAAGTATAATATGACCTACCCTTGCGCAAATTATGCAGCCGCCGTCGTACCGAAAGCACGCCTCGTTGTAAGCGGGCTGTATGTCTGTTTTCGGCTTGTCCATACAGCTTATCGTGCCTATCAGGGCAAAAAAGCCCGCCGCTGTCGCCCACATTGCACCCGTGCATATTGCCGTAAGTGCGGCGTCACCCGTGCCGAG
>CAZIQC010000327.1:0-1577 GCA_964541335.1 uncultured Oscillospiraceae bacterium | reverse complement strand
CGGAGCGCACCATCGGCAAGGTGCAGCTTGTGCCGGGCTTCCGCAATATCGATCAATACACCCTTTATTCATTGAGCAAGGAACAGTTCGACGCTTTGGTAAAAGCTTGTGAAAAGCAAAGTGACCAAAACTCGGATAACACCGTGAGCATATCGACCGACGGTATGACCGAGATATACAAGTCGCCCACCGGACTTGCGGACAAACCCTGCACGATAAACGATACGGTTAATTCCGTAAGATTGGATAATTACGACAGCGTGCGCGAGTATTCGCTGGCGGGAACGTTTACGGCGATATCGGCGCGGTATGTGCTTTTGCAGGTGAACTCGCTTGCGGGAAGTGACATATATATGCCGAAGCGTTGCAACATTCGCTCGATAGAGCTGTACAGCGGCGATTTGCCCGAGGCAAAGGGGGATAACCGCATAACGGGCACGAAGAGTGATTTTTCGGCTGTTTTAAGAAACACCGCCCCGAAAAACGGCTCTCAGGTAAAAACGGTGATAGCGGCTGAGTACAAAGACGGCGCACTTGTCGGTGTAAATGTGCAAAATGTGACGGTTTCCGCGGATGAAGAGGTTAAAATACAGGGAAACTTAAGCACGGAAAATGGTGTTTCGCTTTTTGTTTTAAATGAAAAAACGCTTACACCGTTTACCGAAAAGGCATCGCTTGATTGATTGCAAGAGGCGGGAAGGCGGCTGTCCTTTCCGCCTTAATTACGGAGGAAATAACGTGAATATTATAACAAACAATGAAAAGTGGATAAATGACGTTGCACAAAAAATCTGCGAGAAAATCGCCGTTTCTTCAAAAAGAATGAAAGACCGTCTGCCGCACGCCACCGTGAACGGTCGCTATGACGATAAAACCGACGATTATATTTATTGCTGGACCAATTCTTTTTACGCCGGGCTTTTGTGGCTTGTGTATGAGAACGACCGAAACGAATATTATCGCACAACCGCGGAGAAAATAGAACAAAAGCTTGACCGCGCTCTTGACGGATATGTAAATCTCAGTCACGATTCGGGTTTTTTGTGGCTGTTGTCGGCCGTGAAAAATTACAGCTTAACAGGCAATGACCGCTCGCGCACGCGCGCTCTTCGCGCGGCGTGCTGTTTGGCGTCGCGCTTTTATGTAAACGGCGGCTTTATCCGCGCATGGAACGACGTCGATAAAAAGGGCTGGTCGATAATAGACACGATGATGAATTTGCCGCTTCTTTTTTGGGCTTCGAAAGAGGAGGGCAAGCCGAATTTCAGGCAGATTGCCGTGGCGCACGCGGACAAAACGCTTCGTAACTTTATCCGTCCCGACGGCAGTGTGCGGCATATATCGGAATATGACGCAGAAACCGGAGAATACATACGAGAGCCGGACGGACAGGGATATTCGGCGGGGTCATCGTGGTCGCGGGGTCACGCATGGGCGATATACGGGTTTACAAAATGTTTTGAGGAAACGGGTGACTTAAAATACCTGAACGCGGCAAAAACAGTCGCCAATTATTTCATCGCATCTTTAAGAGAAGAGGACGACTTTGTTCCGCGGTGCGATTTCCGCCAACCTGC
>CAZIQC010000326.1:0-1587 GCA_964541335.1 uncultured Oscillospiraceae bacterium | reverse complement strand
AAGGGCGATATTACCTACATTCGCAGGGGTGAGCGTTATGGTTGTCGTTCCGGACTCATAGTTAAAAAGATGATTTCCGCTTATGAAAAGTCGATGAAGTAAAAACACGAAAATCAGCGCAAAAAAGTGCGGCAAGGAGAAAAAAACTCTTTGCCGCACTTTTTTTAAAAAAATACTTGACAGCGAACAAATGTTCTGCTATTATAAGAATAACAAAGGCGAACAAATGTTTGGAGGTATGCTTTATGAAGACATATACAAGCACAAAATTGAAAAGGATATTGTATCGTCGTGCCATTCGCCGTCACCGTATGAGAGCACTTGCGCTGTTGTCGGCAATTGCGGTAATTATCGGCGGTATTATGTTCGCGCACGGCACCGTTGCAAACGAAAGGTTCGACGTTGTAACCGTTACCGTTAAAGAGGGGGACACTCTTTGGGGCTTGGCATCGAAATACGGCGACGGTAAGGACGATGTGAGAAAGCTTGTTTACAAAATTTCCAAGCTTAATTCCATAGACAATGCATGTGTTCGTGCGGGAGATGTGATATATATACCGCAATAAAAAAGCTATGCAAAAAAGCTCGATATATAACCGAAAGCGAGATGTTCCCCGCTGCTGTGGGCGGAGGATTTCACCTGTTTTTTCGGTGGTGAGTGGGTATGCCGCCGAAATGACGGGGCACAGCTCCTTATTGAAGAGCAGATAAAAAGACCGATAAACGAACCTACAAACCGAGCGGCGTATTTTCAGCCCGTATTTTGGGAGGTGGGTTTATTTATCGGTTTTATTTTTCGCAAAAATTTATAATATAATGCTCTTTTGTGCTTGAAAAAGTCGCGCGGATATTGTATAATAATCAAAATATATGTAAGGGAGAGAGTGCAATGGCATATTATTTCAGCGAACCGTCGCGCACATTCAGCGAGTATCTTCTTGTTCCGGGTTACACCGGGGAGAATTGTATTCCCGCAAATGTAAGTCTTAAGACACCGCTTGTAAAATTTAAAAAGGGTGAAGAATCGGCAATCACGCTCAACATTCCGCTTGTTTCGGCGATTATGCAGTCCGTTTCGGACGATACAATGGCAATCGCGCTTGCAAAAGAGGGCGGAATTTCGTTTATATACGGCGCACAGTCCGTGGAAGACGAAGCGGCAATGGTGGCACGCGTAAAAAATTACAAGGCAGGCTTTGTAATAAGCGACAGTAACCTTAAGCCTGACGATACCTTGGCGGACGTGTTGGCGCTTTTTGAAAAAACGGGACACAACACAATGGCGGTTACGGAAAACGGCTTGCCCGACGGAAAGCTTTTGGGCGTTGTCACAAGCCGCGACTACCGCGTAAGCAGAATGGACGAAGGCGTGCCGGTGAAAGAGTTTATGACCCAGTTCGAAAAGCTTATTTGCGCCGGCGAGAACACAAGCCTTAAGGAAGCAAACGATATTATTTGGGAGAACAAGCTTAACTCTCTTCCCATTATAAACGATAAACGCGAGTTGAAATATTTTGTGTTCAGAAAGGATTATTCCTCGCATAAGAACAGCCCGCTTGAGGTGCTTGACGACAAGAAGCGATACCT
>CAZIQC010000325.1:0-1589 GCA_964541335.1 uncultured Oscillospiraceae bacterium | reverse complement strand
AAACGCTCAATATTGTTCTCATAGGTATGCCCGGCGCGGGGAAAAGCACCATAGTGCGTGAAATTGCGCGAAAGACGGACCGAGAATTTATCGACTGCGACGAATATCTAAAGAGCCGCGGCACAGACCCCGCACGCACGATAGAGCTTCTCGGAGAAGCCGCTTTCAGACAAGCCGAGGCGAAAGCCCTCGGCGAACTGTGCAAACGAAGCGGGGCGGTAATAGCAACCGGCGGCGGCGCCGTAACCTTGCCCGAAAACAAGCACGTGCTGGCGCAAAACGGATTTGTTGTGTATTTATCGCGCGAAACGAACAAGCTTGAAACCACAGGCAGACCGCTTTCGCAAAAAAACACAGCGGAGCGTCTTTTGCACGAAAGACTGCCGCTCTATCGCGCATTTTGCGATACGGAAGCGGCGAATGACGCGTCGCAAAGCGAGGTTGCGGAAAAAATAATCGATAAATTTTACGGGAGGGCATAACCGATGAAGCTTCTTGTAATAAACGGACCCAACATAAATATGCTCGGCATACGCGAGCCGTCCGTATACGGAAACAATACGTATGAAGATTTAAAGAAAAAAATTCTCGCATATGCGGAAAGCATAGGCGCGAAGGCGGAGCTTTTCCAATCAAACTCCGAGGGGGCGATTGTTGACAAAATACAGCAGGCGTACAATGCATTTGACGCAATAATCATAAACCCCGCCGCATACACTCACACAAGCGTGGCAATTTTGGACGCGCTTAAGGCTGTGGCGCTTCCCACGGCGGAGGTGCATATATCCGATATAAACACACGCGAGGAGTTTCGCCGATTCTCCTATGTATCTCTTTATGCCGAAAAAACAATATGCGGAAAGGGCTTTGACGGATATATCGAAGCGATGGATTATCTTGTAAGCAAAAAAAGAAAAAAGGCTTAAATATTTGCCGCGGCAAGCGTTGACAAACCGGCACATATTTGATAAAATAAAGCAAATATGCATTAAAGGGGCAAAATTATGGCTAATGAGAAAAAAATGGTTGAGGAAATAACCTCAATGGACGAAGATTTTGCGCAATGGTATACCGACATTGTAAAAAAAGCCGATTTGGTTGAATATACGAGCGTTAAGGGGTGCTGTGTTTTTCGCCCGTACGCCATGGCACTGTGGGAAAACATTCGCAATGCGTTTGACAAGCGGTTTAAGGAACTCGGGCACGAAAATGTGTATATGCCGATGTTTATTCCCGAAAAGCTTCTTCAAAAAGAAAAAGACCACGTGGAGGGTTTTGCACCCGAGGTGGCGTGGGTAACACACGGCGGCAACGAAAAGCTTGCCGAAAGGCTGTGCGTTCGACCGACAAGCGAAACGCTTTTTTGCGAGCATTACAAGAACATAATCCACTCGTACCGAGATTTGCCCAAGCTGTACAATCAGTGGTGCAGTGTTGTGCGTTGGGAAAAAACAACGCGCCCGTTCTTACGCTCGATGGAATTTTTGTGGCAGGAGGGACACACCGCCCACGCAACGGCCGAGGAAGCGCAGGAGGAAACAATCCGTATGCTTAACGTTTACGCTGAAATATGCGAAAATTATCTTGCG
>CAZIQC010000324.1:0-1597 GCA_964541335.1 uncultured Oscillospiraceae bacterium | reverse complement strand
CTCGGGCTGAAGCACAAGCGAGGCGGCTTTTTTGTCCAAGATTGCACGCAAAACGTTTTGCTGCGGCAAAATAATTCTGCCTTTGGGCGCAGACTCGTCAACGGGCGTTACCAAAACCACGGTGTCGCCCGTGTTTACCAAGCCGTCGACAATGCTTGCTCGGTTGGCGGGCTTTATTATATGTCCGATTTTTTCTTTAAGCTCGTGTATATTTATGCCGCAAAGTGCGCTGACGTATATTTCGTTGTCCTTTTCGGGAACGGTTTTTTCGCACAAATCCGCTTTGTTGTACGCGATTATGTACGGAATTTTTTTTTGAGAAAATATATCCGCAAGCTCCCTATCGGTAGCGGTTAATCCGCGGCACGCGTCACACACCAAAACGGCGATGTCCGTTTTTTCAAGAATTTTTTTCGTGCACGATACACGCTTTTCGCCCAGTGTGCCAAAGTCGTCAAGCCCGGGAGTGTCGATTATCGCGACAGGTCCGAGCGGCAACAGCTCCATCGTTTTTATCACGGGGTCGGTTGTTGTGCCCGCCACGCTTGACACAACCGCGGCTTCCTGCCCGGTAACGGCGTTGACAAGGCTTGACTTGCCCACATTTCTGCACCCGAAAAATCCGATATGCAATCTTTCCGAAAGAGTTTCTCCGCTCATTTTATCCTTCCTCTTCATTCGGCGCATATATTGTTTTTACGCTTACTTCCGCAATTTTACCTATTTGTCCCGATAATGCGCTTATTGTGCTTTGCGGCGCGTCAACGGCAACGGAAATAATATTTACGCCCTTTTCTCGGTACGGAAGCCCCATTCGCCCGATGATATATTCTCCGTATTCATGCAAAACGGAATTTATGGCATCCGCGGATTTTGTCGATTTTACGATTATTGCGATTAACGCTATTCTTTTATCCATAACACACCTTCCTTAATCAAAGCCCTTGTCGCTTTTCGGATTGACAATATTTCTCCAGTCCATATCGCCGCGCTCCAAGCCGTGAATAAGCACCTCAGCGGTGGCGATATTTGTTGCCAAGGGAATATTGTGCACGTCACACAAGCGGAACAACGCGCTGACGTCCGGCTCGTGCGGCTGTGCGGTAAGCGGGTCGCGGAAGAAAAGCACAAGGTCAATCTCGTCATAGGCAATATGTGCGCCTATTTGCTGATCGCCGCCCTGCGGTCCGGACAGAAACCTGTGCACATTAAGCCCCGTTGCCTCGATAATAAGACCGCCCGTAGTGCCGGTTGCGCAAAGGTTATGTTTCGACAAAATGCCCTTGTAGGCTATGCAAAACTGCACCATAAGTTCTTTTTTCTTGTCGTGCGCTATCAATGCAATGTTCATCCTTGGTATCTCCTTTGTATAAAATTTTTCGGCTATCCTAAAGTAAGCTCCGCCGACACGGTACAAACGACACCCCTTTTCACCGTTTTGACAATCGGTGTCGGTGACGACGGTGCCTTATATTTTTGCAACACCTCAAGAAGCTCTTTATTCATTCTTTCCAGTGCTTTTGCACAATGCACGTCCGTGCGATCCGCGCCGAGCACCCCGAGCAGTCTTTTCTTTGCCGCGCCCGAGGATTTCCTT
>CAZIQC010000323.1:0-1604 GCA_964541335.1 uncultured Oscillospiraceae bacterium | reverse complement strand
CTATCGCCGGGAATGTGTCATTGTCAGTTTTGTAAAAGGTAAGTTTTCCGATTTCCGTCAAATTCAACGGTTTTGTTACGGCAAGCTTCCTTGCGGGGTACGTCAGCGCATATTCTATGGGCAGGCGCATATCCGGCACACCGAGCTGTGCAATTACGCTTCCGTCGCAAAATTCAACCATCGAGTGAATGATACTTTCACGGTGGATAACGGGTTCAATGCTGTCAACATCAATATCGAAAAGCTGCATAGCCTCCATTATTTCCAAGCCCTTGTTTACCAAGGTTGCGCTGTCTATCGTTATTTTTGCGCCCATCGACCAATTAGGGTGGTGCAGTGCCTGCTCTGTCGTAACATTTTCAAGCTCTGCTCTTTTTTTCCCGAAAAAAGGGCCTCCCGATGCGGTAATTATTATCTTCTTTAAAAACTTGCGTTGGTTTGAAATGCATTGAAATATGGCACTGTGTTCGCTGTCAACGGGCAAAATTTGCGCTCCGCTTCTTTTTGCCTCGGTTTTGACAATATCTCCGGCAGTGACCATAGCTTCCTTGTTTGCAAGGGCAACCCTTTTTCCGCTTTTAACCGCCGCAATTGTAGGTTTCAAGCCGGCAATGCCCACTATTGCAGCCAGCACAACGTCGTTTTCGGAAAGAGCCGCACATTCGCACGCGCCTTCTTCCCCCGCCAATACACGTGTCGGCGTATCTGCAATCAGAATTTTTAAATCAGCGGCGCTTTTTTCGTCTGTCATACAAGCGTAGCGCGGCTTGTATTTTCTTATTTGCTCCTCGGCTTTTTTTACGTTTTTGTGTGCCGTCAGTGCGGTTATTTCAAACTCGTTCGTCTTATCGCACACGTCAAGCGTTTGTGTTCCTATTGAGCCGGTAGAGCCGAGAAGCGCCAATTTTTTCTTTTGCATACATTATTTCCTCTTTAATTTCGGTTTAAATAAACACGGGTAAAATTTTTATAAGGTAATACACGGTCGGTGCAACAAAAATTATGCTGTCAAACCTATCCATAATTCCGCCGTGTCCCGGCATAATATGCCCGTAATCCTTTATATTATGCTCTCTTTTTATAACGGAAGCGCATAAATCCCCAAGCTGGGACAAAATGCCGCTCATTGCGCCGATGATTGCGGCGTTGGAAAGATTTGCCTCGCAGTGAATTATATTTGCGCAAACGGCGACATATGCAACCGTTATTGCGGTAACGCCCAAAACACCGCCGACAGAGCCCTCTATCGTTTTTTTTGGGCTGATAATCGGCGCAAGCTTATGCTTTCCGAAAGCCATTCCGAAAAAATATGCGCAAGTATCCGTTATCCAACACCCGATAAAAACAAGCATTACGTTTGCAAGTCCGTTGTCGGTATGCCTTGTAAGTGCAACGTATGAAAAAGCAACGCTTATGTATAACGCGGCCGTAAAAAATTTGCACACCGTGTCAAACGAGATGTGTTGCCTGTCAAAAAGCATTAAAAGCATTAAAGCCGCCAAGTACAAAAAGGCAACCTCGCCCATATGCTCCCCACCGTTAAAGCATACATCTTCAAGCATAGCCATCGGAAAGAGTGCGGCAACAAATCTCGCCGGGCGCTT
>CAZIQC010000322.1:0-1619 GCA_964541335.1 uncultured Oscillospiraceae bacterium | reverse complement strand
GTCCTCATGCATTATAAAAAACTGGCTGGAGGCGCTGTTCGGATTCATTGAGCGCGCCATCGATATAACTCCGCGCGTGTGGCGAAGCGGATTGTCGAACCCGTTTTGCAAAAACTCGCCGAGAATGGTTTCGTCACTGCCGCCCATTCCGTTGCCGAGGGGGTCGCCCCCTTGAATCATAAAGCCCTTTATAATTCTGTGAAAGGTAAGCCCGTTATAAAAGCCGCTTTCCGCAAGCTTTTTAAAATTTGCCACCGTGGTGGGCGCAACGTCGGGATACAGTTCCAAGGTAATTTCCCCGCCGTTATCCATAGTGATTTTAATATTTACGTTTTCAGCCATCATATCACTCCCGTAAAAAGTGCATAAGCACATATCAGTATCATTATATCGTTTTATGAGTGTCAATGCAAGTATTTTTTGAAAAAAATCAGTTTAGGCTGTTTCCGTCTTCATCATAGCCGAAAATATCCTCGCGCACGGCGGCAATTTCCGAGGTGCGGGGAATAACGTAGGAAACATCTCCTATATACTGAGGGTCGTTGGGCAAAATAATGGTTTCTATGTTTTCCTTGCCTACGGAAAGAAGCTGCATTGCCCCCTGAACGGCATCGTCAGGCGTCATTGAAGTGTCCATATTTTTGGAAACAATTTTATAAATTTTATTTATTTTACCCACGCTTTTAACGTGCAGCTTTTGGTCGATAAGCGTATGCAAAAAGTCTTGCTGAACCTTAATTCTGTCAATATCTCCGTTTTTGTAACGGCGGAAGCGCACCAACTGCTCCGCCTTGTCCCCGTCAAGAATTTGAACGCCCTTTTTCAAATGAATGTGCAAATCTTGATACGGGTCATCGTAATTCATATTTTGCGGTACGTCGAACTCAACACCGCCGAGTGCGTCGATACAATCGCGAAACGCCGCAAAATTTATTTTTACGAAATGGTTTATCGGTATTCCCGTAAGCTCCTTAACGGCAAGCACGGCGGCGTCGATACCGTCTGCCTCGCTTTTTCGAAAGCCCGTGGCATGCACGGCGTTTATCTTCATAGTGCTGCCTTTGTATTTTACGCGCGTGTCGCGCGGAATACTCATAACCGTTACCTTGGAATTTTCGGCATCTATTTGAGCCAGCATAATAACGTCCGTCAATGCGCCCTCCTTATCCGTTCCCATAAGAAGAATGTTGCACTTCTCCTTGGAAATTTCGACCTCGTCGAGCGTGTCCTCGTCAAGCTTGCCCACAATGTCGCTGCTGTACGGTGTGGTGAACAGCTTGGCGCAGTATATTCCGCTGAAAGCGGCGAAAATCATCAAAAAAGAAACAAAAAGCGTGCCGAGCGTTTTTTTCAAGGTTCGGCGAGCCTTCTTTTTCACTGCCATATAAAAAACCTCACGATCGTGTGTGAAAATCAAGGTATAATATATCACATAATGGCGAAATAGTCAATATTTGAAAGTTTTAATTATTTGTGAACACACATTTACGTAAATTATGCCCGAAAAAGCGACGCATTATAACCTAAACGCAGATGTCCCCCGCCGTATCGGCGGCGGGTTCCGTTTCAGAATTTCAGTGGGAGTTGTAATCTCCCACTGAAACCCTGAGGAGCTAACG
>CAZIQC010000321.1:0-1621 GCA_964541335.1 uncultured Oscillospiraceae bacterium | reverse complement strand
TGAAGGTCCTCTTTACGATTGGAAAAAGTTTAAGAAAGATAATTTTTCAAGGTCAATATAAAAATTAAATACAGTTTTCAAAGAGTAATCGTAAAAAAAGAGAATCGGCAATATGACATACACAGCCAAGGGGCATTTCAGCAAGACCGCAACCGAAACTGTGAGCGAAAAAATTATACGAAGGGTACGGGCAGATGTTCGGCAGAATTATCAAAAATTCGATTTTTGCAAAAAAACGATTAAAAAGTCCTTGACAAATCGTTTCCGGTGTCGCAAGCTTTAATATTCGGGCGAAATATGTTGGTTTTAATGTTTTTTTGCATATTGCGATAAAAAAACATTGTTTTTTTATCATTTTATGGTAAAATGTTTAAGTATAAGACAGTTGAAAGAGGGTTTTGTATGAACGAGCTTAAAAAAAAATACGGATTGTTTACGGCAATATGTATGGTTGTCGGCATAGTTATCGGAAGCGGCGTTTTTTTCAAAGCGCAAACAATTCTCGAGAAAACGAACGGCAATATGCCGCTCGGCATACTTGCGTGGGTCATCGGCGGCGCAATTATGCTTGTGTGTATTCTTGCTTTTTCCAAAATGGCTACGCGGTTTGAACGTGTCAACGGCATTGTCGACTATGCCGAGGCTATGGTCGGCAAGAGATATGCTTATTATATAGGTTGGTTTTTGTCCACCATATATTATCCCACGCTTACAAGCGTGCTGGCGTGGCTTTCCGCGCGGTATACACTTGTATTTTTAACGTCGGTTAATCCGAACTTTCCGCTTGTGATACCCGCCGCGGAGGGCGGCTGCGTTGTAGGACCGGAGTGCGTTATACTTATGCTGTTTTATTTGTGCTTGGCATATGCGATAAACGCACTTTCGCCGATACTTGCGGGCAAGCTTCAAACCTGTACCACGGTTATAAAGCTTATTCCGCTGGGGCTTATGGCGGTTGCGGGGGTTGCCTACGGCTTGGCAAGCGGCACGATAACGCAAAACTTTACACAGGTTGCCACAAATGTCGATCCCGCGCGGCTTTCGCAAAATCCGCTTTTGGCGGCTGTTTGCTCAACCGCCTTTGCCTATGAGGGCTGGATTATCGCCACCACGATAAACGCCGAGCTGAAAAACTCCAAGCGAAATTTACCCATAGCACTTGTGTCCGGCGGAATTATAATTATGATAACCTACATTGCCTATTACATAGGCGTTGCCGGCGGAGCGTCCAACAACGACCTTATCGCCAACGGCGCAACGGTTGCATTTGTCAACATTTTCGGCAAATTTTTCGGAAATATTTTAAACTTGTTTATCGCAATATCGTGCTTCGGAACGACAAACGGGCTTATGCTCGGTTGTACACGCGGTATGTATGCGCTTGCGGCGCGCGGTATGGGGCCGAAGGTTAAGGTGCTCTCTCAGGTTGACAAGGAAACCAATATGCCCGTAAATGCGGCGGTGTTCGGGCTTTTCTGCTCCGCCGTATGGGGAACGTACTTTTTCCTGTCACAGGTTGCGGGAACGTGGAACACGTACTTTGCGTTTGACAGCTCGGAGCTGCCCATAATCACATTATACGCAATGTACCTGCCCATTTTTATCCGCTGGATAAAAACAT
>CAZIQC010000320.1:0-1662 GCA_964541335.1 uncultured Oscillospiraceae bacterium | reverse complement strand
CGCGGCTGTGTTTTTTTACGGCATATATCTCGGCGAGCTGTTTTGGAAAAGCACCGAAGCGGGGCTTTACATACGGCTTTTGGCTTTTGTCGTGCCCGTTGTTTGTTGCGATTGCGTTGTGGATTTTTGCCTTAAGGGCTTGGGAAAACAGCTTTATTGTATGATAATAAACGTTTTGGAGGCAATCGTAAATTTGTGTATGCTTTACTTGCTTCTTCCCCGCATTGCGATTGCGGGCTATTTGATAACAATGCTTGTAAAAGAGCTTTTTAATGCCTTTTTCAGCTTAAAAAAGCTGTGCACCGTTACCGCGCCCGATTTTGACGCAAGCATTTTTTTCGCCGCCGCGGCGGCAATCGGTGCGGCGAGAATGTGTGCACGGGCGTTTTCTTTCTTACCGCCGATTGAAGTGGCGGCATTTGCCGTATTTTACATATTCCTCACGGGCACGTTGAATAAATTCGTGCGCGCGGATTTGCGCTGGCTTTGCGCACTTTTCGCAATCGGCAAAGCCGTCCAAGTCAACAAAAAGGCTCGCGCGCAATAAGGCAACCCGCCTTATTTTTCCGCTTGGGAAGCATTTTTTATCGTAAAGGCTTTTTTATCCAAATATTTTAAAATTCCGTTGTATTCCTCCCCGAAATCGAAAATCGTTTTATACGCGCACAGCGCCTGTCCGCCGCCGCTTTTCGCACCGTATTTCACATCACCCGCCAGCGGGTGTCCTATCGAGGCAAAATATGCCCTTATTTGATGACTGCGCCCCGTATTCAAAAGCACCTCGCAATCGGTGGTGCTTTTGTCCGTTTTCAAAACACGGTATTCCATCGAAATTTCCTTATCTCCGTTTTGCGCGTCAACACGGCTTTTGTTGGTCGCTTTGTTTTTGGTTATAAATGCACGCACGGTGCGGCTCTTTTCGTTAAGCACACCCTCAACGGTACACAGATAGTATTTTTTGACCCTGCGTTTTCTTATAAGCATATTTATATCGCGCAATGCGGCGGCATTTTTCGCACCTATCACAATACCTTCGGTGTTTGCGTCGAGCCTGTTTGCGAGAGCGGGCGAGAAGCTGTTCTCTTCCGCCGAATATTCTCCCGTTTCGAGCATATGACTTTTTAGCATATCTGCAAGCGTGGCGGCATTGTGTACTCCGTCCGACTGGCAAAAAACACCGCGCGGCTTGTTAAACAAAATTATGTTTTCGTCCTCGTAAATTATTTTTGCCGTAAGGGTCGCCTTTTTATTTTCGCGGCGGCGTTTTAAGCTTTCGTCCATATATACGCGCAGCACATCTCCCTCGCGCAAAATATAATCCGCGGGCACGTGCTTGCCGTTCACCTTTACGTCTTTTTTGCGCAACGCCTTGTATATAAGCGACCGCGGTGCCGTCGTTGCTTTTGCCAAAAATTTATCGGTGCGAATTTCGCAGTCGTTTTTTCCTATAATGTATTCTATCATAAAAATCACTCTCCGTGCGACGGGTGTATGCCTAAAGTTTAACACCGCCGCCACAAAAAGTCAACACAAAAGCTCACCTTGCGCACACCCCCTTTACCGAAAAGCAGCCGTGCAAAATTCGGTAAAGGGGGGCGTTTTATTTATTCACAATCTTGTACAAAATCCAGTACAGCGAGCTGTAGCGTTCGTCGTTTTTTG
>CAZIQC010000319.1:0-1679 GCA_964541335.1 uncultured Oscillospiraceae bacterium | reverse complement strand
AGTCCGCACCGTGACTTGTGTCGAGCAACCATTCATAATGAACGCTTCTGATTTTACCGATCGTTCCTGCGGCTATAATCTCCTTAATCCGCTTGAAAAACGGGTGAAAACGCAAATTAAAAGTAACGGTAACATCCCGTCCGGTTTCGTCCTGCGCTTTTTTTATCGAAAGTGCTTTTCCGGGCGTTGTTGTAAGCGGCTTTTCCACAATGACGTCGCAACCGTGCTTCATTGCTTTTATCGCATAGTAATCGTGTGCACTGTCCATAGTCGTAATAATAACAACATCAGGATTGACGGCGTCAAGCATATTGTCAAAATCATCATATACGGGTATATTCTTGCCTGTAAGTTCGCTTGTAAGCAACGCCCGTTTTTTGTTTAAATCATAAACGCCGCAAAGCTCACCGCAATCAGCGTATTCTTTAACAAGCGGAATTGCATATGCACTCAATCCGCGTGTTCCCAAGCCAACCTGAACATATTTTTTCATTACTCTTCAGCTCCTTGTTCGAATTTTATTGACAAGCTTATTATATTGTGGTATTATCGCTTTGTAAAGTAATAATATTGTGCTTTACAGCACAATATTATATTTCTTATGCGGATACATCTCGCGAATTTTATACAGTTTGTGCTAAAAATAAGGATTTTATTGTAATTACTATGACAAAATTGGAGTATATTTATGAACGACCGAGAGCTTACGCTAAACAAAATCACCGTAAAACCCGAAGCGATTTACCTTTATGTTCCGCCGATTGTGTGGAAAGGTGATTCGATCGGGCATATCGGAAAAAGAGATTTGTTCTTTTGGGTAATCGAGGGAGAATGTTTTCTTCGAATTGACAACCAAAACTACATCATTCACCCCGGACAGCTTGCCTATCTGCCAAAGGGAAAAATGCGTGCATATACGCACGCTTCGGAAAGATTTACAATGTATGAGATGGCCTTTTCGGCTGAAGCGAACGGGAAACCGCTTATGGAGCTTTTAAAGCTTACCGAGGAGGATTTTGTCGTTGATATCGGCGACAAAGAAAAAATGAGCGCATTGTTTGAAGCCTCCAATCGTAAAGAGCTTTTTCGCAAGCCGTTCTATGACGTGGCATGGTGCGCCAATATTTTAAACATTGTGGAAATATATGCCGCCGAGCGCGCAAAGCAACGTGCAAGCGAAAAAGCTGTATTTCGACCGGTACTGGAGTATATGTCGCTGAATTTGGGGCGGTGCGTTAAGGTTGATGAGCTTGCCGCGCTTGTATTTATGCAACCCACGTATTTTATAAAAAAATTCGGCGAAGCCGTCGGTATGTCGCCCATGGCATATTTCAATCGTATGAAAATATATAAAGCAATGGGGCTTCTCGCGGGAACAGATCTTTCCGTTGAAGCCGTTTCCAAAGAAGTGGGCATTTACGATACGTCGTATTTTACGCGAATATTCAAAAAACACTGCGGTGTTACCCCCACGGGATACAGAGCGGAGTTTAAATAAAAAAGAGCGAAGCTGCCTGTAAAAAGCAGCTTCGCTCTTTTTTTGATTGTTTCAATCGCTGTTAAGCGGTATAACATAAATATCCTTCATTTTTGACATATCCGCCCCCGTCAGTTTGTAAACCGCATCGGAAAAAGTAATGTCCTTTTCATATGACAGTATCAGCAATTCAAGCTCATGC
>CAZIQC010000318.1:0-1684 GCA_964541335.1 uncultured Oscillospiraceae bacterium | reverse complement strand
GTCCCAATCGACGTTTAGCGGCTCGTCGAAGGAAATTTCCGTTTTTTGCGAGCTGTTTTTTCTCAAATACATTAAAATTTCGTTCTCTATACAACGACTGGCATATGTTGCAAGCTTTATGTTTTTGTCGGACTTAAAGGTGTTTATCGCTTTTATAAGCCCGATTGTGCCTATGGAAACGAGGTCGTCGGTGCAGATATTCGTGTTTTCGAATTTTTTTGCGATGTAAACAACAAGCCGAAGATTATGCTCAATCAGCCTGGAGCGACATTCGGAATCCGAGATGTGCGCAATACAGCGTTTTTCCTCCTCGGGAGAGAGCGGCGGCGGAAGATAGTCGCCGCCGCCGACGTAGTGAATTTCTTTTCCTATGCCGAGCCGCCGAAAAAGCCCCGCATAGCCCGTGTAAAAATTGTTTTCGATAATAAACGGAAGTTTCATATAAGGTTACGCCTTTCTATAAATATGGATTGAACAAAGCCTCGTAGCTTTTGTCCTTGGAAAGTGAGTGGTTGTATATACCGACAACGCAACGATCCAATACGCGCACACCGCAATCGTCGCAAAGCTCCGCCCTGTCGGGAACAAAGCCGAGAAGCATACCGTTTTCTTTGCCCACGGAGGAAAACGGTATAAGCCGTGCTTTCAGCCCTTTTTGCGAAACCTCCGCCATAATAAGGGTAAGGTTGTCGCGGGTAAGCCGGTCCAGACCGTTTTTTATATCTTCGGGAAAAAGCGGCTTCACAAAGCGATATTCGGCAACTATTACCGGAGAAAGCGAAACGGGGTCGATGAGAGAATTGCCCGTATCGAGCAGAGCGCGCAGCTCGGTTGTCTTGTCGCCGAGGGAAATACGCAGCTTTTTTTTAAAATTATGCGCCGCGCCTAAGTGTGTGCGTGCAAAGGCAAAAACTCGAAGCAAGGCATAAAATGCACAGCCGCAAAAAAGAAGCAACGTCCACGGCAGATTAAAATACAAAACGCCGTTGGAATAAACGGCTGCCGAGCGCAATCCGATGTCGGTAAAATAAAACAGCCCGAGAACGCAACCGCCGAAGCCGAACGACACCGTATAAAATATTAAAAGAGCCTTTATATAGCTTTTAACGCTGTAAAAAGGGAAAGCGCAAGCAACCATAACCATAGAAACAAGAAGCTTGGAAACGGTTGTGAACAGCACGGAAAAGTCGGGGAAGAACATTAAAATCGCATAAAGCGCGCCGATAAGCGCGCCGAGTGCAATCCGCCCTTTTTTTTGCCAAAGCCCCGCAAGGCACCCGCACCCGGAAAGCAGAAGATGATTTATGATAAAATTTACGGCAAAGAGCACGTCTATGTAAACAGTCGGCATAAGCATCACCCGTATTATATTATAAATTAAACGTAGGAGAGAATTTGTCACAATAAGGAACGAGTATAAAAAAATACGTGCAAAAAGCATATATCGCTTTCTACACGTATTTTTAATTTTGAACCGACGGCTACACAAGCATTCGGTACACGCCTATAACCTTGCCCAAAACCGATACCGATTCGACAATTATCGGCTCCATAAAATCGTTTTCGGGCTGTAAACGGAAATGCCCGTTCTCCTTGTAAAAGGTTTTCACGGTTGCGCTGTCGTCAACCAGCGCAACGATAATTTCGCCGTTGTGCGCAACCTCCCTGCGCTCAACGATAACGT
>CAZIQC010000317.1:0-1685 GCA_964541335.1 uncultured Oscillospiraceae bacterium | reverse complement strand
GCCGACTGCGGAAGCGTGTCCGTCCATATATTTTGTTGTGGAATGAGTAACAATGTCAGCCCCCCATTCAAACGGACGGCAGTTTATCGGAGTGGCAAAGGTGTTGTCCACGATAAGCGGCACGCCGTGTGCGTGCGCCGCCGCGGCAAAGCGCTCTATATCCAAAACGTCGAGAGACGGGTTTGAGATTGTCTCGCCGAAAACAGCCTTGGTATTGGGGCGAAACGCCGCCTCAAGCTCCGCGGGGGAGCAATCGGGCGAAACAAAGGTAAAATCTATACCCATACGCTTCATCGTTACGGCAAACAAATTGTACGTGCCGCCGTAAACAGCCGACGAAGATACGACATGGTCGCCGCAGGAGGCAATGTTAAATATGCTGTAAAAGGTTGCCGCCTGACCCGAAGAGGTAAGCATTGCCGCCGTGCCGCCCTCCAATGCGGCTATGCGCGCCGCGGCGTGGTCGTTGGTGGGATTTTGCAGGCGGGAGTAGAAATACCCCTCGGCTTCAAGATCGAAAAGCTTGCCCATATCCTCGCACGTATCATACTTAAAGGTGGTGCTTTGTATAATCGGAATTTGCCGCGGTTCACCGTTTTTCGGGGAATATCCCGCTTGCACGCATTTTGTTCCGATTGAGTAGTTTTTCATAACAATCACTCTTTTCTTTATATTTGTTTGCACAGTGTTGACTGTGTTTCAGGCTTGTTTTCTGTATGCCGACGGAGATTGCCCCGTGTGCTTTTTAAATACACGGCAAAAGTAGTTTGCGTCGAAAAAGCCGACCGCCGCCGCCGTTTGCGTAACGGTAAGCTCGGTTTGAGTAAGCAGTGCGGCGGCTTTTTGCATACGCACGCCGTTTATGTAGGCGGTAAGCGATTTACCGGTTTCTTCTTTAAATATGTGGCAAAAGTAATATTCGCTCAAAAAATATTTGCGGGCGAAAAATTCGAGTGAAAGCTCCTCTGCTGTATTTTCGTTGATATATTTTACCGCGTCGTTTACAATACGCAACCTGTTAAGGCGCGCCTTGTATTTCTTTGCGGAAAGCTTTTGCGCGCGGTATGTACGCCACAAATACGCAACGAGAGAGTATACCGCCCCTTTTATTGCCATATCGTAGCCGTCGGTTTTTGCCTCGTATTCCGAGAAAATATTTTCCACGCAAGCCGCAACGTAAGAATCCCCCTCAATCAAATGCTCGAAAATCGGCAACGCGGGGTCGATGTCCGAAAAAAACGGCGGCGAAATAATGATAACATAATATTCGAGCGGCGAAACGGGAACAATGGAGTGCAATTCGCCGCCGTTGACTATAACGAGCGTGTTTTTGCGCACGGGATATTCCTCCGCGCCGCACCGCACAGTGCCGACACCGCTTAAAAAGAACAAAAGCTCCGTGTGATGATGCCAATGCATTTTGAAGTTGCCGCCGTCGGCAAGACGGTAGCGGTTGAGCTTAACGGGAAAATTGTTTTTTTCGGCGGGGATTTTTTCGTAGGTTGCAAAATCGTTCATATAATTTCACCCAAAAAACAAAATTGTGCTATAAATAAGCAATAAGAGCATTGACCGTAAACACGTTTTAAGTATATAATACAAGCAGTGAAATGTCAAGGAATATACTTTTAAGGAGATGAATTTTTATGCAGCTTGGCGTACTTACTCTTTTGGGAGAAAACATT
>CAZIQC010000316.1:0-1697 GCA_964541335.1 uncultured Oscillospiraceae bacterium | reverse complement strand
TATTACGAGCAGGACCCCGTTCGCGGAAAAACACTGTGCCAAAAGCACGGCAATAAATACCTTGTGCAATTACCGCAGGCAAGGCCTCTTTCGCAAAAAGAGCTTGACCGTGTATATGCCCTCGGTTATATGCGCGCGTGGCACCCGATGTATGACGTTTCGGGCGGTATTCCCACATTGGAAGAGGTTAAGTTTTCCATAACCTCATCGCGCGGTTGCTTCGGAAGCTGCTCTTTCTGCGCATTAACGTTCCACCAGGGCAGAATTGTTCAGGCACGCAGTCATGCCTCCGTTCTTGCCGAGGCGCAAAAGCTTGTTTGGGATAAGGATTTCAAAGGATATATACACGATGTCGGCGGTCCCACGGCAAACTTTCGCGCACCCGCCTGCAAAAAACAGCTTCAGTACGGAGCCTGCCGCGACCGCCAGTGTCTTTACCCGAGCGTTTGCAAAAATGCCGAGGTTTCTCATTCGGATTATTTGGCGCTTTTAAGAAAGTTGCGCACACTTCCCAAGGTTAAGCGTGTATTCGTGCGAAGCGGCATTCGTTACGATTACCTGATAAGCGACTCCGACGACACCTTTTTCCGCGAGCTGTGCCTTTATCATGTGAGCGGTCAGTTAAAGGTTGCGCCTGAGCACATTTCGGACAACGTATTGCGCTATATGGGTAAGCCCGAGGTAAAGCAGTATGAAAAATTCGCCGAAAAATTTTATGAAATAAACAAAGAAATAGGAAAAGAACAATATCTTGTTCCCTATTTGATGTCAAGTCATCCGGGAAGTACCCTTCGTGACGCGATAGAGCTTGCCGTTTACCTAAAGCGCAACAATATCCGTCCCGAGCAAGTGCAGGATTTTTACCCGACGCCCGGCACGCTTTCCACGGCAATGTTTTTTACCGGGATAGACCCCCGCACGATGAAAACCGTGTATGTGCCGCGCAACCCGCACGAGAAAGCAATGCAACGAGCACTGCTTCAATCCTCAAGAAAAGAAAATTATGCTCTCGTAAAAGAGGCATTGATAAAGGCAAACCGCCGCGACCTTATCGGCTACGGCGGAGATTGCCTTATAAAACCCGAAAGGAGAAAAGATTATGGCACAAATACTGGACGGAAAAATGCTGTCCGCAAGGATAAAGGAAGAGACGGCAAGCGAGGTAACACAGCTTCGCAAAAAAGGAATTACCCCGGGGCTGGCGGTAATCATCGTAGGAAATGACAGCGCAAGCCGCGTATACGTCAACAACAAGAAAAAAGCGTGCGAGGCGTGCAACATATATTCCGAGGAATACGCGCTTGACGAAAGCACAACCGAAGACGAGCTTCTTCGCCTGATTGACAGCTTAAACAAGCGCAACGATATAAGCGGAATTTTGGTGCAGCTTCCGTTGCCCGAGAGTATAAACAGCGAGCGGGTGCTTTTGGCAATATCTCCGAAAAAAGATGTTGACGCATTTCACCCGTATAATGTGGGCAAAATAATGATAGGCGATTTCGACTTTGTCCCTTGCACGCCCGCCGGCGTTATGGAGCTTATAAAATTAACGGGAATTGACGTATGCGGCAAAAAATGTGTTGTTGTGGGGCGCAGTAATATTGTGGGTAAGCCGCAGGCCATGCTGCTCTTGCACGAAAACGCAACCGTAACCGTATGCCACAGCCGCACGCAAAACCTTAAAGAGGAATGTCTGC
>CAZIQC010000315.1:0-1744 GCA_964541335.1 uncultured Oscillospiraceae bacterium | reverse complement strand
CGGGGACAATCAAGCCGAGCTTGAATACGGAATTACCGACGAAAGCATTATCGGCGTTGTAAGCAAGGTTGTGCGAAACGGCAAAACAATAACTCGCGAAAGCCCTGCGTTTTGGTATTGGGGGCGCGTTGCACCTCCCATACGCCGCATTGCTCGAAAACTACGAAACATAAAAAACAAATTATTGAACGGGTGAGGATTATGAACATAAACGAAAATATAAAAGCTCTTGCCGCCGCCGCCGAAAAAGAGGTTGCGGATCGGCTTTCAGAGGTCGATAAAACGGCACTCTTCAACCAAGAAAAGGTGCTTGACGCTTTCATTGAAAATCGTGTCGGGGAAAATTGCTTTAATCCGACCACGGGCTACGGCTACGGAGATGTCGGGCGCGAAACGCTCGACAAAATTTATGCGCGCGTTTTCGAGGCGGAAGCCGCGCTGGTGCGTCACAATATTGTAAACGGCACACATTGTCTTGCAATTGCGCTCTTTGCGGTTTTGCGCCCGGGAGATACGCTTCTTGCCGCTACCGGTAAGCCGTACGACACCTTGGAGGAGGTTATCGGAATAACAGGCGAAAACAACGGCAGCTTAAAGGAATTCGGCATAAATTACAAGCAAACCGATCTTATAAACGGCACACAGATTGATTACGACGGATTAAAGACATCGCTTACCGACGATGTGCGCGCCGTTATTATTCAGCGCTCCAAGGGTTACAGTTGGCGCAAAAGCTTAAGTGTCGAGGAAATCGGCAAGCTTGTGTCATACATAAAAAGCATTAAGCCCGACGCGGTGTGTATTGTGGACAACTGCTACGGAGAATTTACAGAGGAGCACGAACCCACCTACTACGGTGCGGATTTAATCGTAGGCTCTTTAATAAAAAACCCCGGCGGTGGCTTGGCACAGTCGGGCGGATATATTGCCGGCAGGAAAGAATACGTTGAGCTTGCGGCATATCGCCAAACCGCGCCCGGTATCGGTGCGGAATGCGGCGCAACGCTCGGGCAAAACCGTTTTATGTTTCAGGGACTTTTTATGGCGCCGCACATTGTTGCGCAAGCGATAAAAAGCGCAATATTTTGCAGTGCGCTTCTTTCAAAGCTCGGGTACGAGGTTTCTCCCGCACCGTTTGAGGGGCGGCACGACATTATTCAGGCTGTAAAATTCAACGATAAAAACAAGCTTATCCGCTTTATACAGGCAATTCAAGAGGCTTCCCCCGTTGACAGCTTTGCCGTTCCCACGCCGTGGGATATGCCCGGCTATACCGACCAAGTGATAATGGCGGCGGGAACGTTTGTTTCTGGGGCAAGCATTGAGCTTAGTGCCGACGCGCCGATACGCCCCCCGTATGTATGCTTTATGCAGGGCGGCATAACCTACGAAAGTGCGCGCATTGCCATAATGCACGCCGCCGCAAGCCTGGGAGAAAGCAATTATGAATGAGCCTTTGACACTGCTTTTTAAAAATGCGGACGAAAAGTATCGCGCCTTTCAGGCAAAGCTTATGCCCACCGTTGCATACGAAAGTATAATCGGCGTGCGAACGCCCTTTGTCCGCGCTTTGGCAAAGGAGCTTTTCAAAAAGGGCGATTATTCGTCGTTTTTAAAGGAGCTTCCGCATAAATATTACGACGAAAACAACCTCCACGCTTACATAATCGAGCAAATAAATGATTTCGACACTGCAATTTACGAGCTTGAAAGGTTTTTGCCATATGTGAACAACTGGGCTACC
>CAZIQC010000314.1:0-1746 GCA_964541335.1 uncultured Oscillospiraceae bacterium | reverse complement strand
TGCCGCGCAGGCTAAAATGGCAAGAGCCATCAGCCGCTTAAAGGCTAAGCAGTATGTGAAATAGGAGAAGAAGGGGCAATAAACATTGCTTTGCTCAAAAATGAGGTTTTATACTGAAATTGTGTATAATAAAAGTGCGGAGGAATATAATAACAATATATCTTCTCTCTGCAAATTCGATAATTGTTCTGCAAGATATTGACAAAATCACATCCTTGTGGTACAATGCAATCGAAGATCAGGTGTGAGGGTAACACCTTTATAAAGAAGTCCCAACGGAAGATATGCCCTTGCGTTTCGGCGCAAGGGTTTTTCTTTAACGAAAGGCAAAAAAATGAATAAAAACAAAAGCTATAAGATAAACTATTTGACCGAGCAATTTTACATTGATTACGATAAAACAAATTATCCCGAAATCGAGAGTAAGTCAGACCGACCGTATATGGTAATGCTTATTCAAATTGAAAACAACACATTTGCCGTGCCGTTCAGAACTCGCATAACACATAAACACAGTTATCGGTTTTCAAACACTTTGAGAATTACGGATAAAGCAACAGGGCTTGATTTCACGAAAGCGGTTATTGTAAATGACAGTAAATACATAGGTGCTCCCGCAAGAGTTGACGACGCAGAGTATAATGAGCTTGATATAAACCATTACATTATAATTAAGCGTTTTAAAAGATACGTTACCGAATATGTAAAATACAAAAAGGGATTACTGCCGCCGCAGGTTGCCGGAAATTACAAATATTCCACATTAAAGTATTTTCACAATGAACTCGGAATTGAAAAATAAAAAAAAACGTGATACATTTCGCCCGATACGGCAGATGTATCACGGTTTTTGTATGCACGAATGCGGAAAATGAAAGTACCGTTTTTGCTTAGGCTTGCGCCCGTTTTGTTTCCTCCACAAATTCGGCTATTTTTTCAAGTGCGCGTTCGATGTTTTTCACGCTGTAGGCATAGCTGCAACGAATGAAGCCCTCGCCGCATTCGCCGAACGCCGTGCCCGGCACCACCGCAACCTTTTTGGAATAAAGAAGCTTTGTGGCAAATTCGTCGCTTGTAAGGCGGGTGGAGCTTATGTTCGGGAACACGTAAAACGCGCCGCGCGGCTCAAAACAGCCAAGCCCCATTTTGCGGAAACCGTCCACCATTATTCGGCGGCGGTGGTCATACTCGGTGCGCATATATTCCACATCATCGTCGCAGTTGCGCATTGCCTCCACCGCGGCATATTGGCTTGTTGTGGGTGCGCACATAATGGCATACTGATGAATTTTGGTCATTTGATAAATAACGGGTGCGGGACCGCAGGCATAGCCCAAGCGCCACCCCGTCATGGCAAATGCCTTGCTGAAGCCGTTTACTGTTACGGTGCGCTCTTTCATATTGCCGATTGCGGCAAAGGGCACGTGCACACCGCCGTAGGTAAGCTCGCTGTAAATCTCGTCCGATATTACAAACAGGTTGTGCCGCTCAACGATTTCGGCTATTTTTTCAAGGTCGGCGCGCGTCATCACCGCGCCCGTCGGATTGTTCGGGAAAGGAAGCACCAAAAGCTTCGACCTGTCGGTTATTTTTTCGAGAAGCTTTTCGGGCGTAAGCTTAAAGTTATCCTTTTCTTCCGTAATTATGGAAACGGGCACGCCGCCCGCCATTATGGTGCAGGGCTTGTAGCACACAAAGCTCGGCTCGGGGATTAAGACCTCGTCGCCGGGCTTTATAATCGCGCGA
>CAZIQC010000313.1:0-1750 GCA_964541335.1 uncultured Oscillospiraceae bacterium | reverse complement strand
CTGCTCGCCGAACTTTGCCTTAATTTCGTCATAGGTCATCGGCGTGTCCTCGATTATATCGTGCAAAAGCCCCGCCACAATAGTGTCGGTGTCAAGCTCAATGTCGGCAAGAATACACGCCACCTCATACGGGTGCACGTAATACGGCTCGCCCGAGTGTCGATGCTGGTCCTTATGCCGAATACGGCACTCCCTGTATGCCTCATATATTTTAGTTTCGTCGGAATCGGCGTTTTTGTTGTATTTTCTGACCTTTTCCATCAATTTAACGAACGCTTCGTCCATAAAGACAGCCCCTTTTAATTAAAATACAGACCTGCCGCACGCAAAGCACATTGCCCCCGCGCACCGCAAGTCTGCAAAACAAGTTTGATATTACTCGCAGCTTTGTACAGCTTCTTCCTTTATTCTTTGATATACCGCGCTTTTGTCAATCGATACCTTTTTACCCTTTTGTGTTTCGAGCAAATTTATCTGCACCACATCTCCGAGCCTGCTGTATGAAAATATCTCAAGCTCGGCAAACACCGTAAGCACATTCATCAGCTTGTCGCGCATAAAGCGCCGCCCAAACGTGCTCGTAAGCGTTTTACACACCGTGCCTATCTCCTCCGTTATGCTTCCCTTTTCGCGAACAAAACGGTAAACATCGGTAAAATCCTGCCTGTCGGGCAGTACGTCGTGCAGTTTTTTTGCCGACATTCTTATTCCGCTTAATATTATTTGAAGTCTTGTTTGCCCGTTGTACAAATTTATGTTAAGCTCGCCGGCAAGGTCGACAACGTCGCCTATGTAATACTCATCGGCAAGTCGCCCCGCACCGAATGCTATCGCCTCAACCAGTCTTGCGTCGCTCTCCGCCAAAATTCGGCAATGCTTTCCGTCCGAAAGTGTGCGTATATCGACAATGCGCGCCCCCGTCAGTGCAAACACGGGCACTCTGTTCCCCGCACCGTACGGGGCAAGGCACTCTGTTTTTCTTATTGTTGCGGCGGTTATGTCCTCCACCGTTATGTGCGAATCGATATACAGCGTTGCCTCCTTTTGCTCTGTTTTCATTTCTTTTGCAAAAGCATTAAGCCTGCAATCAAGCTCATCTATATATTCTTCCTTTATCGAAAACCCCGCCGCGTATGCGTGCCCGCCGAATTTTTCCAATATATCCGAGCAGTTGCTCAATGCGTCGAACAAATTCAAGCCCTCCACACTGCGCCCCGAGCTTTTGCACCATTCGTCCTCAATCGAAATCAAAATACAGCTTTTGTTGTATCTTTCGCATATGCGTGACGCCACCACGCCTATTATCCCGTGGTGCCAGCCGCGTTTTGCCAAAACGATAACATTTTTGTCGGAAATATCTCGCCCGTTTATTATCTCAACCGCCTCGTCGAAAATAATTCTCTCCTCGCGCTGGCGGTTTTTGTTTTCGTTGTCAAGCTTTATCGCAAGCTCCTCCGCCTCGTAAGGATTGTCGGTCAAAAGCAGCTCCACCGCCGTCATCGCGTTCGACATTCTCCCCGCGGCATTGAGCCGCGGCGCAATGGAATAGCTCACCATTGCACTGTTGTTCCACTTTTGCTTTAAGCCGAGGGTTGCTATAACAGCCGCCAAGCCCGTGTTGGGCGAGTTTGCCAGCTTTTCTATGCCGCGCGCGGCGATAAGGCGGTTTTCGTCGTAAAGATTTACCACATCGGCTATTGTGCCCAGTGCCACAAGGTCGGCATATTTTGCCAAAATTTCTTTTTCGGAG
>CAZIQC010000312.1:0-1756 GCA_964541335.1 uncultured Oscillospiraceae bacterium | reverse complement strand
AGCCCTCCTTGCCTAAAGGAGGGTGGCCCGCGTTCCGCGTGACGGGAGGATTTTTTCGAAAAAAGGACATTTAATCGGTATTTACGGTAAAAAACGCACCCTTGAAAGGTTTTCAAGGGTGCGTTTTTTACCGAATTTTGCACTGCAGTTTATTTTGTTGTTTTTACTGTTTTTGTTGTTTTGCCTGCTTCAGCAATTTTTGCCGCGGTGGGCTGTACGACCTTTTTCTCAACCTTTGCCGCGGGCGTTGCTTCCGTTTTTGAAGCAAGCTTCTTTTCTTTATTCGGCGCTTCCTTCTTCGGTACAGCTTCCTTTACCGCCTTTTCCTTTTTTGCGGACGGTGTCTTTTTCGCTCTTTTGGGCTTTGCCTTGGGTGCGGACTTTGCCGCCGTTTTTTTGCTGTTTACAAGCTTTAAAAGCTTCGTTGCCGCCGCAAAATCGCCCTCCGTCATAAGTATGCCGTCCTCAATGCTGTCGTCTATGCTCTTTTCGCCCTTTGCTATGCGCACAAGCTCGTCCGCGGTAACAATCACCTTTGCGTCCCTGTCGTAATACTCGTACGGCTCGACAAATACCTTGCCGCCGTTTGCTTCGATGTAAAAAGCACCCTCGCCCTCACCGTAAATATCAAACTCCACCGCCAAATGCTCCTTTTTGTCGGGAGCGGACTTTTTCACGTTATTTCTGACAAAATCCACAATTTCTTCATACGTCATAATATAAAAACTCCTCTCAATGTATAAAATATAATGTAATATGTTATGCCGCCGCAATGCTGATTGAATTTGTAAATAAATTCCTGTATAATATTATGCCACGGTTTCCGCAATTATGCAACAGATTTTAATAATTTAAGCATTTTTAATGAAAAATATTGATTTTCGTTAAAAAAAGCGTATAATTTATTTTGGAGGGATTTTTATGGAAAACACGTTGTTACTTGTATACAACCCCGTAAGCGGCAAAGGGCACGTTAAAGCATATCTCGCGGATATTATCGACATATACACAAGCGGCGGTTATCGCGTAACCGTGCACCCCACCGCCCACGCGCTGGACGGATATTCCTATATAGAACAGCACGCGCAAAATTACGACGTTGTTTCCGTGTGTGGCGGCGACGGTATGCTTAACGAGGCTGTGAGCGCTCTTATGACGGTTGACGAAAAGCACCGCCCCACGCTTGCATATCTTCCCGCGGGCAGTACAAACGATTTTGCCGGCACGGTGGGGCTTCCGCTCGATTTGCGCCGCGCCGCCAGACAGGTTGTTGACGGTGCACCGTTTTTTTGCGATGCCGGTATGTTTAACAGCAAATTTTTTGCATATGTTGCCGCGTTCGGGGCTTTCACCTCGGTTGCGTACGACACCTCGCAGGAATTTAAGAACGTGTTCGGTCATCTTGCTTATGTTATGGAGGGGATACGCCTTCTTCCGTCGATAAAAGCCCACAGAATGAAGCTCAGCTTTAACAACACCGTTATTGAGGACGATTTTTTGTTCGGTATGGTTACAAATTCAATGCAGGTGGGCGGCTTAAAGGGTGCAACGGGCACGGCGGTTTCCCTTAACGACGGTTTGTTTGAGGTTTTGCTGGTAAAAAAGCCGCAAAACCCGATAGAACTGCAAAATATGATAACCTCCGTATTGCTTCAAAGCTTTAACGCAAAGGGGCTTATCAGCTTTAAAACCTCAGCAATTAAATTTGAATGTGCCGACGAATTGCCCTGGACGCTTGACGGCGAATACGGCGGTA
>CAZIQC010000311.1:0-1761 GCA_964541335.1 uncultured Oscillospiraceae bacterium | reverse complement strand
GTACAATCTCCCACTGAAAACGTTGAATGACGGGGCTAAAGCCCCTTATTGAAAAGAAAATTGCTGTGCGATTTTTAACCGCAATTATTCATTTTGTAATGAAAGGAGACCGTACGGATGAAAGAAAGAATTTACAGCATTATGCTTTCGGACGCCCTCAAAGACAAATGCACGTGTGCGTTGTGCACCGTTGAACAAAAGTTGGAACGTAACGCGGCGGAATATTTTCTCGGTCCGTCAGTAATGGAACCCGACGGACGAATACTGACAAACGAAAGCGGCTACTGCCGCCGACATATAAATATGCTTTACAATATGGGCAATCGCTTAAGCCTGGCACTGACTCTGGAAACACACGTGGAATATCTTTCGCAGCTTATGCAACCGCCTCAAAAAAGCGGGATTATAAAAAAACGTGTGGACAGCTCGCTTTTGCCGTTTATAAATGCGGCGCGAGGCTGTGCTCTTTGCAAAAAGCTTGACGAGCAAATGCACACGGCGGCACGAAACCTTGTGGGACTGTTTTTTGAAGAGGCGGATTTCCGCACCGAGTTTTGTAACGGCACGGGATTGTGCGCGGAGCATACCGCGCTTGCATTGGAATGTGCAATCGAGGAGCTTTCGGGGAAAAGACTTGACGAATTTTACGCCGTTTTTTTAAAGAAGCAGCGCGAAAAGCTCGAAGCCATTTATAAGGATTTGAATGAATTTACGATGTCGTTCGATTACCGAAATTCCAAAAAAGAACTCGATGAAAACGCAAAAAACAGCGTGGAGCGTACCGTAAAGGCTCTTGTAAAGGACAAACCCTCCGTCTCGCCGACGAAAAAATAAAAAGAGCGTGGGTTGACGAAAAGTAAGGATTTCGTCAGTCCACGCTCTTTAAGAAAAAATAATCGAATTCGATAGACCGAAGCCTTACGACTTACGGCAGAGCATATTTGAAAATAAAAATTATTTCGCTTTCCCTTTCGGACATATTGCCATACACACGCCGCAAACCGGCGCGCACCGCCGCCTTTTTGTGAGAAAAAATCCCCTGCATACCGTTTACGGATTGACTTGCGGGCACTGCCGCCGCACGGAAGCCAAGCTCTTGAAGAAACAGCACAAGCTCAAGCATTGTTTTGTCGAGATATGTATTAACGGTTCTGTAATGGTGAAAATATGTGTGCGTGGGTGCATTCGAAATTTGGTCAATAACCGCATCCGAAAGCTTGACAACAAACGTTACTGCGTACCCCAACCCGTCAAACGGCGAATCCGCCGCCGCAGAAAAGCCCACCTCCGATATTTGTCTGTCTCGGAGAAATTTTGTGATTTTATCGTTCATATTAACCTCCGCGGTGCCTAAAGCTGCCAATTTATGGGCGATTTTAGCTGAGATATTAAAAGCTCGTTTGCGCGCTTGAAATGTCCGCACCCGAAAAATCCGCGCGAGGCGGACAGCGGGCTGGGGTGCGGTGCTTCCAAAATAAAATGCTGCGGGGCGGTTATAAGCTCCTTCTTTTCACGAGCGTTTTTGCCCCAAAGAAGAAATATTACCCCGTCCGCGCGCGCATTAAGTCGGCGAATTATCTCATCGGTGAAGCACTCCCAGCCCTTGCCGCGGTGGCTGTTTGCCTCGCCCTCGCGGACGGACAGCACGGCATTTAAAAGCAACACGCCTTGCCGTGCCCACGGCATAAGGTAGCCGGTGTCCGGCTCGGTTATACCCAGCTCGGAATAAATCTCCTTATATATATTTTTGAGCGACGGCGG
>CAZIQC010000310.1:0-1767 GCA_964541335.1 uncultured Oscillospiraceae bacterium | reverse complement strand
CATATGCAATATAAGCGCGGCGTCGAGAACCTTTGCCTCAAACGGGGTGTATTTGCAGTCGGGGCGAAGCATTGCCAAAAGATTTTCCGCGGTGGACAGCTCCGGGCGCGGCAAATGAATATACATACTTTTTTCGTTTTTGTAATGATTGTATGCGTGATAACCGTAAACCGCAAGCAGCGGGAACAGCGCAATAAGCCTTATGCACTGCACGATAGACGTTTCAAGGCTGTTGTTTTCGATGTCTTTATCGTATGAGGCAAGCGTGAGTATGCTTTTCGTCATACTGTTCATAATATCCCGTCCGGGAGCTTTCATTATTACATCCTTTGTAAAATTTCTCGGCAACTTGCGGCAGTGCGCAATCACCTCTTTAAAATCCGCCAGCTCGTTTTGCGTGGGCAGTTCTCCGAAAAGCAAAAGATACGCAATTTTTTCAAATCCGCATTCGTTCGGTCCTATATGCTCGTCGATAAGTTTTTCCACCCGATAGCCGCGATACCACAGTTTGCCGTCGCAGGGCTGTGCGTTTTCGTCGAAGGACTCTATTTTCGAGATGTTTGTAAGTCCGGTAAGCACGCCCTTTCCGTTTACGTCGCGTAAGCCTCGCTTTACATTATATTTCGAATAAAGATCGGGCAAAACAGCGTCGTTTTGCATACACAGCTTTTTCTTTTCCTCGGCGTATTTCATAACAATGTTTTTCATAATTATCTCCTTTCTTTTCATACCTTGCTGTATTTTCCCGGCGTTACGCCGACGTGCTTTTTGAATACACGTATAAAATTGGCGTAATCCTCAAATCCGCATTCCAGTGCCGCCTGAGTAACGCTTTTCCCCGAAAGAAGCGACTTTTTCGCCTCAGTTATTCTTTTGGAGGTAATGTAGCGCGCCACCGTTGTTCCGCAATAGCGATTGAACAGCCTGCAAAGCTGATTTACCGATACATACGAATTTTCCGCTATTTTTTCGAGCGTTAAGCTTCCGCGATAGTTGTTGTTTATGTAATCCATCGCATTGTTTATCGTTCTGTTGTACACATCCGCCGTTTGCTTTTTCGTGGCGCGGATAAATGCGTTGTTCAGCATAACGAGGATTTCCTTTGCCGCGTTCGTCTTTATAATATCGTCGCCGAATGAGTTTTCCTCGCGCATTTTTACTATTTTATCGACAAGTGCCGCCCTTTCGGTTTCGGTTAAGGTGAGCTTGTTGGAAATATTTTTGCCGCGCGCATAAAAGCAATATGCCAAATTCGTTTCCACGGTCGACATTTCGTATAAAAACCGAGGATGTACCTGCATAACATATCGGCAAAAGCTTGTTCCGCCGTCAAATGTTATTTTGTGTGCTTCGAATTGGTTTATTATAAACACATCGCCGTCTTGCACATCGTAGACGCGGTCGTTAATGAGAAAGCTTTTTCCGCCGTGCACGCAAAAAAGCACCTCACAGCAGTCGTGTATGTGAATGGCGGTGTCCGAATTATGCATTTCGGAATAATAAAAACCGAACGTTTGCATAGCGTTCGCACGGCTTACCGCCTCGTGACATTTATCAAAGACGCATTTCATAAAATCACATCCTTTTGTATTGTGAAATCAATCGATTTTAATGCCGCTTTTTGGGTGATATACTCGCTCACGCTCGTGCCGCAAGGCACATATCGCATTGCAACGCAATATATCGCTACCCTGCGGTATATCGCAAATTCCGCCGGGAATTTATATCGCTGATTTCAAGCTTTGCTTGAAATCATTATAACACGCA
>CAZIQC010000309.1:0-1768 GCA_964541335.1 uncultured Oscillospiraceae bacterium | reverse complement strand
ATGCAGTGCAAAAATTACGATACGGCGCAAAAGCTTTCGTTAAAGCTTGAAGAGCTGTACGGCGCGGATTTAATTGCACGCGCGTTAAAATACGGCGAACGACAGATAATAAAGCTCGGCATAAAAACAGTTTCCGAAGATGTTGCGGGAAAGGGTAACTTTGACGAAACGCTCGAGCTTTTAAAAAACATAGTGCTGGAAGCGGGCGCGAACGGTGCATTTTCGGAGGATATTTTAAATACCGAAAAGCAAAACATTCGCGATGCAATAGCGGCACAAAAAAACGACAAGCGTTCCTACAGCGTTTTGCGCTTGCAGGAGGAAATGTGTAAGGACGAAGCCTACGGAATAAATCCGATGGGATATATCGAAGCATTGGACGGCATAACCGCAAAGGATTTGTACGAGCATTATCAAAAGGTAATCGGCGAAAGTAAGGTCGATATAATTTTCACGGGTAATTTTTCCGAGGAGGCGGCGCTTGCGGCGGCGCGCGGCATAGCGGCGCAAATGAGCGAAAGAGAAGTGCCGACCGTATGCGAAGAGCACCGAGACGGCGTAAAGGACGTGCGCCGCGTAACGGATAAAATGGATGTAACGCAGGGCAAGCTTTGTATGGGCTTTAGGCTGGCGGAGGGAGCCGGGCGTGACGATTATGCGAAAACGGCAGTGTTTAATACCGTTTTCGGCGGAAGTGCCACAAGCAAGCTGTTTGAAAACGTGCGCGAAAAGCTGAGCCTGTGCTACTACGTTTCAAGCAGTGCGGACAGACTTAAGGAAATAATGACGGTGCGAAGCGGCGTGGAGTGCAAGGATTTTGAAAAAGCGGAAAAGGAAATAATAAATCAACTCGAAAAAATACGCCAAGGAGAAATAACCGACCAAGAGCTTGAAAGCGCAAAAAAGCAATTGTCGGGTGCTTATAAGGCAAACGGCGACAGTATCGCCGCCATGGAGGAATATTGCACAATGCAAATTCTTCTCGGAACGGATACGCCGATTGAAGAAGCGGTGCAAAGGATAAATGCCGTAACAAAGGAAGAGGTTGCCGCCGCCGCGCGCGGATGTGTTCTCGACACGGTGTATTGCATAGATAAGGAGGAAAAGTAAGGATGAATTTCGAAAAAATATACGACACCACCCTTGGCGAAACTTATTTTCGCGGTACACACGAAAGCGGCTTGCACGTAATCGTTATACAAAAAACGGGCTTTTCCAAAAGCTATGCCACCTTTTCGACCAAATACGGGTCGATAAATACAGTGTTTCAAGCACCGAATGAAACCGCTCCGACCGAGGTTATCGACGGAATAGCGCATTTTTTGGAGCATAAGGTTTTCGAACAGCCCGACGGAACAAACGCCTTTAACGAGTTTTCGAAATACGGAGCGAATGCGAACGCATTCACAAGCTTCGGCGTAACGAATTATCTTTTCAGTTGTACGGAAAATTTTTACGAAAACTTGAAAATTCTTCTCAACTTTGTGCAAACACCGTATTTTACACAAGAAAACGTGGAAAAGGAAAAAGGTATCATCGCCCAGGAAATACGAATGTATGAGGACGATGCAGACCAAACCGTTTTTTACAACTGCCTCGGGGCAATGTACCATATTCACCCGGTAAGGAAAAACATTGCGGGCAGTGTGGAAGAAATAATGAAAACAACGCCCGAGCTTTTGCGTCGTTGCTATGATACTTTCTACCACCCGTCGAATATGGCGGTGGTGTGTGTGGGCGATATTGACTGCGTACGTGTGAGCGAGGC
>CAZIQC010000308.1:0-1788 GCA_964541335.1 uncultured Oscillospiraceae bacterium | reverse complement strand
AATCGCAATCTACAAGTGTTCGCGTTATTTCGCGCGCTCTGTCGGGACGGAAATTAAAGCAAATAACACTGTCGTTTTCTCTTATTTGCGCATTTTGCTCGATTACCGTGGGTACAACAAATTCGTCGGTTATATCTGCCGCATATGATTTTTCCATTGCTTCGTGCGCGCTTGAGCACTTCTCTCCCTCGCCGTATACCATTGCGGCGTATGCCTTTTCAACACGTTCCCAACGGTTGTCGCGATCCATTGCATAATATCTTCCCGAAAGAGTTGCTATCTTCCCCACTCCGAGCTGTGAAAGCTTTTCTTCAAGAATGTCAACATATTCTATGCCGCTTGTCGGCGATACATCACGACCGTCCGTAAAGCCGTGCACAAATACCTTTTTAAGCCCCTCTTTTTTTGCAAGCTCCAATGCGGCAAAAAGGTGCGATATATGACTGTGCACACCACCGTCGGAAAGCAATCCGAAAAGGTGGAGTGCGCTGTCGTTTCTCTTGCAATTGTCAACCGCCGCCTTTAGTGCTGTGTTATCAAAAAAATCTCCGTCCGAAATTGATTTTGTGATACGCGTAAGCTCCTGATATACAATACGCCCGGCGCCTATGTTTGTATGCCCCACCTCGGAATTTCCCATTTGCCCTTCGGGCAAACCGACATCCATTCCGCTGGCGTTTATAAGTGTATTCGGGCATTCTTTTAAAAGCTTATCCATAACAGGCGTTTTTGCGGCAAAAACCGCATTGCCGTCTGTGTTTTTATTATAACCGCAGCCGTCAAGTATCATAAGCATTGTTAATTTTTTATTCATTAAAAAACCTTCTTTCATTAAAAAGAGCCGAAGCATCCGCATTCGGCTCTTTAAAAACAGTTTATGCGTTGCAAATTACGGTAAAATCATCGCATTTTAAGCTTGCGCCGCCGACAAGACCCCCGTCAATATCACTCATTGAGAAAAGCTCCGCCGCACAAGCCTTGTTTACGCTTCCACCGTAAAGAATTCTGATGTTTTGTGCTGTTTCGCTATCATATATTCCCTCAAGGCATTTTCTTATATCGGCGCAAACCTCGTTTGCCTGCTCGCTTGTTGCAACCTTCCCCGTGCCGATTGCCCATATCGGCTCATACGCAACAACAATTTTCGTTGCTTCTTCCTTAGTTATATTGCGAAATGCAATCTTAATTTGACTGCGAATGAAATCAAACGTAATTCCGTCTTCGCGCTGCTTGAGTGATTCGCCGCAACAAAGCACGGGCGTAAGCCCGTATTTGAGAGCTTGTATAACCTTGCTGTTTACGGTGTCGTCCGTTTCCGCAAAATATTCGCGTCGTTCACTGTGACCGATGATTACGTGTGTTACACCAAGTTCTTTCAGCATAGGCGCGCTCACCTCGCCCGTAAAAGCACCCTTATCCTCAAAATGAAGATTTTGCGCACCGATTTGCACGTTGCTGCCCTTTGCCGCCGCAACCGCTGTGGGAAGGCAAACAAAGCTCGGACAAATAAGCACTTCGTTTTTGCAATCCTTAACTTTTTCTTTGAGTTCGTTTATCATTGCTTCCGCCTGTGCGGGAGTGTTGTTCATTTTCCAGTTGCCTGCCGCAAGAATTTTTCTCATATTGTTTAACCTCTTTCCAATTATTTATCCGAAAGTGCCGCTATGCCGGGAAGCTCCTTACCCTCAAGAAACTCTAAGCTTGCACCGCCGCCGGTAGAAATGTGCGACATTTTGTCACCAAGACCCGCTTGATTTACAGCCGCAACGCTGTCACCGCCGCCGATAA
>CAZIQC010000307.1:0-1800 GCA_964541335.1 uncultured Oscillospiraceae bacterium | reverse complement strand
TATCAAGGTTTGTATGCTGTCTGATTTTATAGAATTTAAGCATATCGCGACAACGATTTGTCGCAACCTTGATAAGCCAAGCCTTTTTATGCTCATCATCGGCAAAAACTCGGTATTCCTCTATGTATTTCATAAACACATCGGAAACAGCGTCCTCCGCATCTTGATTATTTCTCAGCATTGTAAAGCACAGACGAAACAGCATATTTGAATATGTGTTGACAATGCTTTCGATTTCTTCATCAGTCGGCCGTACCGGTGAATTTTTCACTCTTCCTCAACTCCTTTCACTTATAACACGATTCAGAAAGCGAAATTGTGATATTTATTTTAAAAATTATTCAATAAGAGGCTTTAGCCCCGTCATGGGGCGTTTTCGGCGGAAGATTTTACTCCCTCGCCCGTCCCGAAAAGGTAACGTTAAAGCCTGCCGAAATCGGCAGGCTTTAATGTTACCTTTTCCAAAGAACCGTTTCGTTTTTACCGTCTTGATACACAATTTTATTGATTTCTTTAAATTCAACGGTTGTCATCGTTCTTTGATGGCTCTTTGCCTTGTTATTGAGAAGTGTGGTCTTAAACGCCGAAATATATATCACGTCGTCTTTAATTTCCCAAATGATGTTTTTCAAAAAATAGTCCGAGCTTGCGTTAATCACAGTCGCAAATTTGTCCCGCTTCATAACCTCCTCCGAAACTGCTACATCCGCTTCTCCCGTCCCCGGAATTTCCACTCGGTAAACATTGCTTTTATCATCTTCGCCCAAAGAAATCTCAGTCGAATTGCCATCCGACTTTATGCTGTGCGAAAGCTCCGAAAACGGGTAAACCTCTGCCGTGATTTTAACCTTTTGTCGGTCAACCGACTTAATCGGTGCATTGAAAAGCACCTCAAAACCGCCCGTTAATATCAGCACCGCCGCCACCGCACCGATAATCGTTTTTTTGATTTTTCCGTTTATTTTTGATTTTACGCTTTTCAGGCTCTCCGCCATTTTCATATCCTCCGAATTGTCGCTTTCGCCGATAAAACCGTTTGTTTCTTTCATTTCCTTATAATATTTTTTGCAGGCTTCGCAATCCGCAAGGTGCTTTTCAACCGTCTGCACACTTTTCTCACTGCACGCGCCGTCGATATAAAGCGGCAGTAAATCCTTGATAATTTCGCAAGGGTAAGTCATCGTAATTCCTCCTTTATGAATACTTTTGCTCTGTAATAGGTAACTCTCGCCCAGCTTTCGGTTTTGCCGAACAGCACCGCAATCTGTGCAAAGGATAATTCCCCGAAGGTTCGCAAATGAAAAACCTCCTTGTACGGCTCGGCAAGCCTATGCAGGGCTTTATGTATTTCATATGCCGTTTCCTTATCGACAAACCGCTGTTCGATATTTCCTTCCTCCGCAATGCTTTCAAGCGGGTAATCGATTTTTAATTTGTGCTTTTTCAAATAATCAAAATATGTGTTTTCGGCAATTTTGCAGAGCCAGGTGCCGATTTTGCAGTTGCCTTTAAAGCTGTCGATTTTTTTTAATGCTTTAAAAAACGTTTCCTGGGTGATTTCCTCAGCCGTAATTTGATTTCGGCAAAGCGTCAGCACAAATTTATACACCTCTTTATAATATTCGGTATATATTTCGTCAAAATCCCGCACCGTTTTCACCTCCTTTTATCTGTCGGACGACGAAAAGAACAATTCGTTACAAAATATTTTAAAAAATCGGGAGTGTAACAAAATGTCACACCCCTGTTTTAATTTTACAAGTCCGATTTTAGGCAGCTTTATATATCCGTTCTTAATAG
>CAZIQC010000306.1:0-1802 GCA_964541335.1 uncultured Oscillospiraceae bacterium | reverse complement strand
CAATGAGCGACTACGTTAAAATTTACGGCGGAAGAACGGGCGCGGATTATACCGAAATGTCGGTTGAAGAGCTTACGGCGCGCGACGATATAAAGTCGGTAACGCTTTATTCGGACAAGGCGGCAAAGAGCGGCGGCATTGTGCGCGTGATAACCGTGGTGACAAAATAAGGTGCGGTCGTAAAAAGACCTTTAAGCCGCCTCGCGATTGACACTTAATAACGGGCAATCGCGAGAGCGGCTTTCCTTTTGTTACCGATTGAGCGTGTCGATGCCGCGAAAAGGTGCGTTTTTTGCGCGAAATTTCAAAAAAATGCCGCTTTGCGCGAAAAAAATTTCAAAAAATGTTGACAAGCCGCAAAAATAATGGTATATTATCTATACCTCGCTTTGAAGGTCTTTTTTATGTGCGAAAAAGTGTGGGAATTTATCTCGGGAGGCGCAGTTATGAGAGTTAAGATAACATTGGCATGCACAGAGTGCAAGCAGCGTAATTACAATACGATGAAGAATAAGAAGAACGATCCTGACAGACTCGAAATGAACAAGTATTGTCCTTTCTGCCGCAAGCATACCTTGCATAAAGAATCTAAATAACAGAGGGTGGATTAAATGGGAGAAACTGCTAAAAAAACAGGTTTTTTTGCCCGTATAGGCAAATCTTTCAAAGCAACAAAGTCCGAGCTTAAAAAGATTGTGTGGCCCACGAAAAAGCAGCTTACGAACAATACCGTTATCGTTATTGCGGCTTTGATTGTGGTGGGACTTATAATTTTCGGACTCGACTCGCTCTTTATTTCACTGAGCAAGGTTATTCTCGGCTAATTTGAAATAAGGAGGAAGGGCGTGCGCCCGATTGTATTATGAGTGCTGAATTTAAATGGTATGTTGCTCATACTTATTCGGGATATGAAAACAAGGTTAAAGACAGTATAGAAAAAACCGTCGAAAACCGCGGTCTGGGCAGCCTTATTTCCGAGGTGCGTATTCCGTTGGAGGAAGCCGTTGAGGAAAACGACAAGGGCGAGAAGAAGACCGTATCGAGAAAAATTTATCCCGGTTACGTGTTTATAAAAATGAAGATGACCGACGAAAGCTGGTATGTTGTTCGCAACACGCGCGGCTGTACGGGCTTTGTGGGCCCGGGAAGCAAGCCCGTGCCACTTTCGGAGGGAGAGGTTGAGCGCCTGGGCGTTGAAGAAGCTCGCGCCGAAATCGACATCGCGGTCGGAGATACGGTTCGTATTGCGGACGGCAGTATGGAAGGCTTTATGGGTGAGGTTTTGGAAATCAACCGCGAAAGACGCAAGGTCAGCGTTATGGTGACTATGTTCGGCGGCAGAGAAATGCAGGTTGAATTTGATTTCTACCAGATAGAACCGCTCGAATAAAAGCTGATAAGCCGCAAGGCTTGTTATACAGGTGGGAGGATTTTTTCCGCTAACACCACATTTTATCTCTAAGGAGGTGCAGACAATGGCTCAGAAAATCGAAGGCTACATTAAACTTCAAATCCCCGCAGGCAAGGCTACACCGGCTCCTCCGGTAGGTCCCGCTCTCGGTCAGCACGGTGTAAACATTGTGCAGTTCACAAAGGAATTTAACGAGAGAACCGCCAAGGACGCAGGCTTGATTATTCCCGTGGTTATTACCGTTTATGCGGACAGATCGTTCAGCTTTGTTACAAAGACTCCGCCGGCTGCGGTGCTTATCAAAAAAGCATGCAAAATCGAAAGCGGCAGCGGTGTTCCCAACAAAACAAAGGTTGCAACGCTTAAGAAGGACGATCTTCGTCAGATCGCC
>CAZIQC010000305.1:0-1806 GCA_964541335.1 uncultured Oscillospiraceae bacterium | reverse complement strand
AACCTATACCGAGGCGGTCGACCTTCTGAAAAAAAGCGGCGAAAAGTTCGACTATCCCGTGGAATGGGGTATCGACCTGCAAACCGAGCACGAGCGCTATTTAACCGAAAAAATCTTTAAGCGCCCTGTTTTCGTGACCGATTATCCCAAGGAAATAAAGGCATTTTATATGCGCATAAACGACGATAACAAAACCGTTGCCGCAATGGACTGCCTTGTGCCCGGTGTGGGCGAAATTATCGGCGGCAGTCAGCGCGAGGAACGGCTCGACCTTTTGGAAAAGCGTATGGAAGAAATGGGGCTTAACAAGGAGGATTACGGGTGGTATCTCGACTTGCGCCGTTACGGCACGGCACGCCACGCGGGCTACGGGCTTGGCTTTGAAAGAGCGCTTATGTATATAACGGGCATACAAAACATACGCGACGCGATAAGCTTTCCCAGAACAACAGGCTCTGCCGAGTTTTAAACCCTACGGAGGCGAGCACTATGAAAACACTTTTGTACATTATTGTTGCGGTGGGGGCATTTATGCTTGTAAAATCAATGTTCGGCGCAATTGCCGCAACACTTTTAACCGTTGTCGCAATTGCGGCAATGCTGTGGTCGCGCCGCGCGATAATTTACACACAGTCGGCAAACAACGCCTATTTTATAAGGGGCAACGCCGAAAAAGCGAAAAAGCTGTATGAAAAAGCCTACAAAACGCTTGATATGACGCCGCAGTGCAAGATTTCGTACTCATCATTTTGTATGCGCGAAAATATGTACGACAAGGCAAAGCGGCTGTTAAACGAGGTTATAAACTCGCGCCGCTCCACAAGTGAGGAAAAAATCGGTGCAAAGCACAACCTGGCGGTTCTTATGTGGCGCGAGGGCGATCTTGACGGCGCGGTTTCTCTTATGGAAACGCTGCACAAGCAGCTTCCCGCCACAAACACGTACGGAACGCTGGGTGTGCTTTACCTCGAAAAGGCAAAGCGCGGCAACGCACGCGAGTATTTGCCTTTTATGACGGAGGCTTACGATTATAACGACGGCGACAAAACAATTTGCGACAACCTGGGCGAATTGTATTATATTTTGGGCGAATACGAAAATGCGGCACAGGTTTACGAAAAGCTTATGAAGCTTACCTTTCAAACGCCTATGCCCTATTACAACTATGCGCGCGTGTTAAAAGCACAGGGCAAGCCCGACGCCGCGCGCGAATATTTTACCAAGGCACTGGACGGACGCTTTACCGGCGTTATGACGGTTACGCGCGAGGACATACAAAAGGAGATAGATGCCCTCTCCTAAATGGCAGTTTTCGGACGTTTGGGGAGAATCGTTTGAGCAACACGAAATTCAGGTATCGGGCGGTGAAATCTATGTTCGTTTCCGGAATTCGGAGGAGTATTACATAAAAACCGAAGATGAAATGGAACAGACGCAGACAATGAACTATAGCATACAGGGAATGTAAAGTTAATATCAAATAGGGCGGGGCAGAAATGCCTCGCTTTTTTTCGTACAAAGGAGGCTTGGATGAGATACACACTTGTAAATTTTTGTGAGATTGACAAAGAAGCGGTGAAAAGTTATTGTGCGATACATAATGCGGATAAAAATCTCGGAAATATAGAAACGGTTGATGAAACAAAATTACAACCGTTTAATTTTAGGCTCTATAATAAATGTTGGGGTATACAGGCAATAGAGCTTTACAAAAAAATAAAAAAACGTAGATACAGATGTCGTAGTTGCAACAAACGGTTTATCGAAGATATATCTTTTCTTCCCAAATTCTACAGAATGACAAAC
>CAZIQC010000304.1:0-1812 GCA_964541335.1 uncultured Oscillospiraceae bacterium | reverse complement strand
TTAAAGAGGTATAGTTATTCTACCACAACAGTCAAGTATTGTCAAGCAAATTTTCTTAATTATAATGTAAAAAACGGCAAAATTCATCAACATACAAAATATTGCGTTCTTCAGTTTTCCGAAGCACAAGCTGTCAGCCGCCACGGCTGTCAAACATTCCGCAACGGCTGATTTATTATATATTATTATGCTGATAAAGTCAAATTAAAGATCGTCGGCGTCCTGCTGAGGGCGGACAGTTTCGCTCGGATTTCCCGTATAGCTTCCGAGCACGTCGGTTTCACTGCCGACCTCCCAATCGTCAACTATTGACTGAACAAGCGGCGAAAGCTTGAGCTTTTTCTTCTTTTTTCTTTCCTTATCCAAAACAAATCACCTCCGATATAATTATTTGCAAAACGGAGCTGTTTATTGACAGAAAATAAATTTTAATGTATCATAAAGTAAAATTATTTTTTGAGGTAATTTAAATGAAAAGATTGACAGCAATTTTGCTATGCGTAATAATGATGTTCACACTTTGCTCCTGCGAACGAGGCGGCGGTATACCGTTCCTTTCGACCAAGAGCAAAACCACCCTCCCCGACAACACCGTAACGGTGACCTTTCCCGAAGGCTACACCGTTTTGCAGATTGCCGAAAAGCTCGAAGCGAACAGGGTTTGCACGGCACAGGCTTTCCTCGATGCGTGCCAAAAACCGTTTGACGGCATTGAAATCGAAAACGCGGACGACAGAGTTTATTTGTTGGAGGGATATATTTTCCCCGACACTTACGAATTTTATTTTGACTCCGACCCGCAGGTTGTCGTGGACAAGTTTATCGAGAATTACAAATCCAAGGTGACTGACGATATGAAGCTCAGAGCGTCCGTTCTCGGCTATACGATGGACGAAATGCTGACCCTCGCCTCGATAATTCAAAAGGAATGTGATGCGGACATCGACGAATGTGCCAATGTTTCGTCCGTCTTTCACAACAGGCTCAAAAATCCGTCATTGTTCCCTCGGTTGCAAAGCGATGTTACGACATTTTATATCACCGAAAATTTGCATAATGTGCTCGGCTATCAAAGCGGTGTTGAGCTCAGTCAGCAAAACGATAAGGTTCAAAAATATATGCAGCTTTACAGCACATATTATTGCAGCGGTCTGCCGGCAGGTCCGATATGCAACCCCGGATTAAAGGCAATCAACGCCGCACTCCACCCTGCAAGCACGGACTATCTTTTCTTCCTGACCGACGAAAGCGGTGTGAATTTCTACTATGCCTCAACCATCGCAGAGCATAACAAAAACGGCAAAACGGCAGGATTGTTTTGAGGTGACCGAGCGATAAAATTACCGTTTTTTAGATTTAGTTTTTATGCTAACAAAATTACGCACTCACCCTGTAGACCACGATGCCCACATCATGCCGTAGGGGTAGCAGACATTTACGGCGATTGCCTCGCCTCCCCTTGATTTTCAAGGGGAGGAGGGGCGCTTGCGGTGGTGGGGATTAAGTTTTTGGAATGTTCTTGACAAGTCCATTTTGTTTAGCAAAAAATTGATAGAATTTTTCGGTCTTTATCCCCTCCGTCAGAGCTTCGCTCTGCCACCTCCCCTTGTGACAAGCAAGGGGAGGCTTGGAAAAACAGTAATTTTCATCGTTAAAATTTATTTTCATCAAGACAAAAAACGGAACGACACATGGGTCGTTCCCTACAAAATAAATTTTATTTTTAACACATAAATTTAATTGCATCTGACTTTCTGCAAAACCCCTCAGTCAGCTTCGCTGACAGCTCCCCTACAGGGGAGCCATAAAACA
>CAZIQC010000303.1:0-1814 GCA_964541335.1 uncultured Oscillospiraceae bacterium | reverse complement strand
GACTCGTCGGACAGTGCCACGAGCTACAAGGGAAGCGGCACGCTCTTCGGCGAAATTTATGCCCGCGGCGACAACAACATTATAACCCTAAACCCGCCCAACCACCCGAACGGGCGGCTTACGTCATCATCGTTCTCGATGCTGATGTATTCGGCGGTGAACGTGGCAGTGTACGACACCGTGAACGACACGGTATCCGTCGGACAAATGCGCGACTTTAACCAAATATCCGCCCCCGATAAAAACGGAGATTTGAAGCCGCACGACAAAAACGTGATGGTGGTGCTTCGCACGGATCAGGACCACATCAAGGACGCGATTATAGTATACTATTAAAAAATATTTCATTGCGAGGGTGATTTTATGAAAAATTTTATCCGAAACGGACTTTCGCTTTTGGCGGCAACGGCAATCCTTGCTTCGGTAAGCGTAAATGCGGCATACAGCGACACGTGGACAAGCATTTATTCGGAGGACTTTTCGGTAGCGTCGAGCGGCTTTGAGCAAAGCACGGAGGTGCGCTTTACGTCGGCGGCTTCAAACGGCGCGCTCGATGTAAAGTCGAACAATATCTGCTCTTGGACGGCGAACGACACCGCCTCATTTAATTCCGCAAAAAATGCCGCGGGGCTGACGCTTCTTAACACAAGCGCCAAGATAGATAAGCTGACAACGCCCGTAACCGACAGCTACGGCAATACGTTCGAATATGTGTATGCGTCCGACAAGGCAAACTTTTTTGCCCAAGCGGGCGACAACGACGCGCTTAAGCTCTTTACTTATGCCAAAGATGAAAGCGGTACGGGATTTAAAACAAATGTGGCACTCTTTCAGGCGGACAGCGGACTTTTTACCGCGGAGGACAACGAAATAACCATTGAGATAGAGTACTACCTTTCATCAAACGACACGCAAAAAAACCTCAAGCTCAATTATCCCCACACCATGGAAAAGCCGGGCAATCAGTGGGGGTGGATAAACGTTGGCAAGGAGAATTTAACAAAGGACGAATGGGCGACATATAAATTCGAATTGACGAACGCGGATTTTACCGCGGCTGTAAACAAAACAGAGGGAGCTTTTATGCTGCAGATGGGCGACGCTTCCGCAAGCGGCGCAAACCCCGTATCGGAGCTGTATATACGCGATGTAAAGGTGTATAAAACGGCGGCGGCGCGGCTTCCGTACCCGACGGCGAACAAAACCCTTAAAAAGCAATTTTCCGAAACGCCCGTTTACGGCAATGCGCGCCTTTCGTTTGACGTAACGCTTCCGTCGGGGAAAGCATTTAGCGATTATTACACCTACAACGATGGACAGAACGCGTTTTCCGTAAGCCTGCTCGACGAGTTCGGCGAGGCGGCGGCAACGGTTGCCTACGACATATCGGGCGACGCGGCGGTGCTTTATGCCGTTTATCGTGACAACGGGCAAGACAAAAACGAAACACTTGCCGACATTGCCCTAACCGACATTTTTGACAAACCTGTTACGGTAACGATTACGACCGACCGCGACAACGGAACTTTTGCCATCGATTTGGCAAAGGACGGCGCGTCCTTTGCAAGTAAAGAAAACCTTGCAATGCTTAACGCGCCCACGGCGAACTCGCCGTGTAATCTGCAATACTTGCAGATTACACACAACCGGTATTCGCAAGCCCTTTATACGCGCTTTGACAACATCGTCGTCGAAGCACAGGAAAATTTAGACTACAAGATTTGTGCGGAGGAACTTGCCGCAATTAAGCAAAAGCTTACCGGCGGCGTTGTTACAAAGGATTTTTCACTGCCAAGTGACACCCAAAACACCAC
>CAZIQC010000302.1:0-1842 GCA_964541335.1 uncultured Oscillospiraceae bacterium | reverse complement strand
TACCTTTGTCGGCGGTGCATTCGATAAAGCGTGGGAGGTTCGCCATTACAGCGATTTTGAAAAAACGGACGTAACGCTTGACGAAACGCTTATCGATCGCGCAAACTTAGGATGGAGCTGTCACGAAACGTACGTCGGCGGTCAGGGACGTTATTTTGCGCTCGATCCCGATTTATCCGGTGCAAATGCGGAAAATCACGTGCTTAAGCTTGTTCGCACGAAAACTCACACAAAATCGGAAATGACTTATTTAAGCCTGAAAGCGGGAAACATTACCAACACATATCCGCCCGAACCCGCCGCCGACGGCTTGCAGGGCAAGGTAAGCCTCGGAATGAGGCTTTACTGCCAAGAGCTTAACGAAACACCTTTTAAAATATTGGTAACGGACAGCCGTGTGCGCTGGACGTGGAGTCAGGGCAACACCGTAGCGGAGGTGCTTATACAAAAAAATGCCGACGGCGCCGCCGCCCTCAGCGTAAACGGTACCGAGCTTGGCACTTGTCCTGTGGGCAAATGGTTTGACCTACAGCTCGATTTTGACACCGCCGCGCTTACGTTAAACGTTTTAAAGGACACCGCCCGGCTTAACGAAACGCCGATTGACTTTAAAACGAAAAGCGGCGAAACTTTCCGCGCGGATATCGGCTTTGTGGGTCTTGATATTGTGCAGAACGAAGAAAAAAATTGCACGGGCACGGTGTATGTTGACGATGTGTGCGTTTGGACGGATAAATCCGCGGACGCAGCGGCGGCACTTGCCGCACTTACGGAAAGCACCTTTACCGCGGAAGAGGCAAGCGCGATAACAAAGGATTTAACCTTGCCCGCAACAGTGCCCGACTGTGATAACGCAAAAATCGTTTGGAAAAGCTCAAACACCAAGGTTATATCGAACGGGGGCGTTGTTTCACCCGCGGAAACCGCACAAAGCGTAACGCTTACCGCGCAAATAACCCTTGAGGCGGATTATTCCGTCGCACAAAACGCCACAGCCGAAAAAACCTTTGCTTTAACGGTTTCTCCCTGGCGCGACCCGCCGACCGTTACCGAAGAGCCGACCTTTGTCGGCGGTGCTTTCGGCGAAACGTGGGCGGTGCGCCACTACAGCGATTTTGAAAAAACAGACGGAATTACGCTTGACGAAACCTCCGTCGACAGTGCAAACTACGGGTGGGACAGCCACGAAAGCTACGTAGGGCAGCTTGAACGCTTTTTCGTGCTCGACCCCTACGACTACAGCGGCACGGGCTTTGAAAACGCCAACCGCGCCCTTAAGCTTAAGCGCACGGGTGTGCATTATCAAAACGGCGACACGTCAAAAGCGCCTATGTCGGAAACAACCTACGTCAGCCTTAAGGAAGGTCCTATACTCGAAACCGCTGCTCCCGCACCCACCGAGGACGGCTTGCAAGGCAAGGTAAGCCTCGGAATGAGGCTTCGCTATGAAGAACTTAACGAAACGCCCTTTAAAATATGGGTAACGGACAGCTATGTGCGCTACAGTTGGCATCAGGGTAACACCATAGCGGAGATATTGCTTGAAGAGAACGGCTCTTCGCTCGATTTAACGGTGAACGGATGCTCGGTGGGAAGCTGTCCCAAGGACGACTGGTTTACTCTGCGGCTCGATTTTGATACGGACGCGCTTTCGTTCGATGTATATAAAGACGGCGAAAAGCTTAACAAATCGCCGATTGATTTTAAAACGAAAAGCGGCGCGAATTTCAGAGCCGACATCGGATGGCTCGGCTATCATATAGAGCAGGACGCGGCGAAAAACTCGCTCGGCACAATGTATATTGACGACGTGTGCGCCTGGACGGACGAGTCTGCCGCACT
>CAZIQC010000301.1:0-1876 GCA_964541335.1 uncultured Oscillospiraceae bacterium | reverse complement strand
TTCTTTACCACGTCGAAATTCATCAGCGGCTCTCCGCCGAAGAAATCCACCTCCAGATTGCGACGCGTGCCCGAATTTTCCACCAAAAAATCAAGTGCGCGTTTTCCGGTTTCAAAGCTCATAATCGCACTTTCGCCGTGATATTTGCCCTGTGCGGCAAAGCAGTATGCGCAATTTAGGTTGCACGTGTGTGCCACGTGCAGGCACAGCGCCTTTATAACGCCGCCCGTTCTTTGCGGCATGTCGCTTGCCAACGGCTCAAAGCTGTCCTCGGAAAAAAGCTTGCCCGCCGCCTTAAGCTCCTCTATCTGCCGCATACATTCGCGTGCCTCGTCCGCCGAAAGGTCTGCGTATTTTTCCGTAAGCAGGCAAACGGCGTTATCCGCCTTGCCGTCCGCAAGCATTGCTATGGCGTCATAGGCTATGTCGTCGACAATATGCAACGCGCCCGAGCACACGTCCAAAACTATATTGTAATCTCCGAATTTGTATTGATGAATCATTTGTTATCTCCCTTTGTTATGTAAAGCGTCAAGCCCTTTCAAATGCCAAAAATGCCGCCCCAAAGGGTGGCACTGTGTATTGACCGGTATTTATTTGCTTTCCTTATTTTCGCAAGCTTGATTTGCAATACCGCAGCTTGTTTTGCAAGCCGACTGGCACGATGTTTGACATTCGCCGCAGCCGCCCTTTTTCGCACTTTCGCAAAGATTGCGCGTTTCAACAGTAGCAATGTGCTTCATACACCTAACCTCCAGTATATCTTTTTTTACATTATATCACGCAAAAAAAGCATTGTCAATCAAAGAATAAAAAAACGGCGTGCTATTTTTCCATAGTGTTTTCGGGCGGCATTTTTTCGCTCAGCGGCAGCATTTCGTAGCCTTCGGCTTTTAAATACGTCAACACCTCGTCAAGCAAGCGCGCCGTACTTTTTCTGTCGTGAAAAAGTATTATCGGCGAACCGCTTGTGCATTTCAGTCCGCGGCGCAGATTTTGCATAATTTTTTCGGGGTGAATTTCCCCCACGGAGTCGCGCGGATCCACGTTCCAATCCCACAGAAGATAGCCGCGCTCCTTTAATACGGAATATTGCGCCTGTGTAAGCCTGTACGATGAGCCGTACGGCACGCGCACCAGGCGCGAGTGTACCCCGGCTGTTTCATAAAGGGCCTTATCGGCGGCGTCCATTTCGTTCGCCGGAGAAGCCGTACCGGCATAGATGGCATCGCTGTGGCTTATTCCGTGCAGTCCCACGGAATTGCCCGCACCGAGAATATCGCGAATGTATTCGGGGTACAGGCGTATTCTTTCCTCCAAAACAAAAAACGTGGCATTCGCATTGTGGCGATTAAGCGTTTGCACAATGTCGGGGGTGTTGAGCGTTGGTCCGTCATCAAATGTAATGTAGCACACTTTGTCCGCGGCACCCGTGTTTTTGCCGCATATCGCCGCGGAAATGCAAACCGCAAAAAATACAACGGGTATAAGAGAAAAAAGATACCTTTTTTTCAAAAAACCACCTCTTATTACCGTTGTATTCGTTAATTTTGAATTTATGCCTCAAACGATATTGCGTGCGAAACGGCGGGTATGCTTTCGCCTTGCATCGGCACGGCTTGAATTATAAGCGCCCGTGGGGAAAGGGGGATACTTCTACCGCCCGTCATACATTTTTTTGTAATAATCCATATATTCGCCGCTTATGATTTTTTCCCACCATTCGCGGTTATCAAGATACCATTTCACCGTTTTTTCGATTCCGTCGTCAAAGCTTGTTTCCGGCAACCAACCAAGCTCGTTGTGGATTTTTGTCGGGTCGATGGCGTATCTCAAATCGTGTCCCTTTCTGTCGGTAACATATGTAATCAGGCTT
>CAZIQC010000300.1:0-1893 GCA_964541335.1 uncultured Oscillospiraceae bacterium | reverse complement strand
AGCTTGTAAAGTGCCCTGTTTATTCCGTCCGCTATAAGCATTGCGGCGCCGCGCGAGAGCGCGTCCGCATCGTTCGGAGTTACAATCAAATTGTTGTTTTCGAGTGCTTCTCGGATAAGTGCGGCGCGCTCCTCCTGCGACAATGACGGAACAACCGAGATTAGTTTTCCGTTCGAGCTGTTTTTTACGTATTCGTCCGCAATATCAAGCACGTTGTCGGTAAGAGTTGCCGCGTCCACCACCATCGGCACGCCGATGGCTATCACGGGTACTCCCAGGCTTTTTTGCGAAAGCTCGCGGCGATTGTTTCCGACTCCGCTTCCCGGGCATATACCCGTGTCCGAGAGTTGCACCGTTGTTCCCAACCTGCTCACGCTTTGCGCGGCAAGCGCGTCTATTGCTATTATAAGCCCGGGGGCGATATGCTCCTTTATTCCGCGCACTATCTCGCCCGTTTCTATCCCCGTCAGCCCGAGCACCCCGGGGGCGATTGCGCTCACACTCGGAAGAGCATTCATATCCGCAAACTCTTTTTCGCCCTTAAGGTGTCGTGTTACCAAAATGTCGGCAACCGCCTTCGGTCCTACGGAGTCGGGCGTTATAAACCTGTTGCCAAGCCCCACCGCAAGCACACTGTCGGCGTTGTGCTTTTTTATAAGCTCATCCAACTCGTGCGCAAGTAGCTCCGCTCCGCGCGAGCAGAGCTGCTCGTTTTCAAGCCGATGACCCACTGCCTCCAGCGTGATGTAGTTTCCCACGGGCTTGCCTATTTTTTCGACTGCGGCGTTGGTTTCTATTTTTACGCGTGTTATTTTAAAAAGCTCATACGTTTCTTCCGTGCAAAGCACGCCGTCAATGCTTTCTTTAATGTTTTCGCGAAGCTCTACGGCAAGGTCAGTCCTTTTTTGCATTGCTTCTCTCCTTGCCGTCGGATTTCCTGTTTTTTGTGTCCGTCAGCTCGCGAAATGCCTTGTGCATTATTAAAAGCTCGTACGGCGTTTGTATTCCCTCGTTTTCGTTAATATATTCGTCTTTTTTCATATATTCGCGCCTCCCGCACATTATTTTTCCCCGCGCATTGAAAAAAATACACCGAGCCGTGCAATGTGCCGAAATTTTGCGACAAAATTATTTAAATTAAAAACATCAAACCATTATCCCAAATTTATTCCCACAATACCGCCTATACAGCCCGTGGCAAAGGCGCACGCGAAAATGCGCAGTATATCGCCGCCGCGGTCGGTCACGAAAAAGAAAGCGCGCCCGCACCCCAGCATAAAAAGGGCACACACCACGGCGGCAATGCCGCCGCACAGCCAACCGTTTTTACCGACTTTTCGCGTAAAGCTTGCGCAAAAAAGGGCTATTGCCGCATACGGAAGAACCGCCCCCGATATGTTGAAAACCACACTCGAAACCTTTCCCGAGGCATTCGCCGCGGAAAGCAACGCAATTACCGCACAGCAAACGCACAAAGAAAAGCCCGCCGCGCGCAAAACTCTTTTTATATATGCCTGCATAAAAACACACCCCCGAATATTACATAATATTCGGGGGTGCCGCCGTTTATTCGTGAACGGTGAGAACTCTTGAAATCGAGTTTTTTTCAAGCTTTATCTTTGTTCTGTCCGCGCCTGTTTCTATCGTCACGGAATCTTCCTTAATTGTTACAACCTTGCCGATAATTCCGCCCGCGGTTACAACCTCGTCGTTAATTTGCATTGAGTCGAGCATTTGCATCATCTGCTTTTGCCGCTTCTTCTGCGGACGGATAAGCAAAAAGTAGAATATTGCCACCATCAGCGCCAAATAAATAATTGTGAAAAGGCCGTCGCCCGCCGCTTGCTGTGCTTGCGCCTCTGCCGTTGCGTATGCGATCATAATAAAACATCC
>CAZIQC010000299.1:0-1895 GCA_964541335.1 uncultured Oscillospiraceae bacterium | reverse complement strand
CATATGTATCCACAAGGCGGTAACAATCGTTTACGTCATATGCACCGCCGACCTCAAGCGCCGTGCATTTCCCGGCTTTCATAGAAGCAATTGCGATTTCAAAGTGCATTTCCCAGCCCGTGCAAATTATAACGGCTTCCACATTTTCTTGAGCGAGAAGCTCCTTGTAGTCGAATGTTTTAAACGGAACAACTCCGCACTTTTCTTTCAGCTTTTCGAGAACTTTTTGTATTCGATCCTCATATAAATCACACACCGCAACAACCTCAACGTCATCCATCAGGACAATTTCGTCAAGCAAAAGATTTGCACGGTTTCCGAGTCCGATAATTCCGAGTTTGATTTTTTTCATAAAAACACCTCTTTACAAATATTTCTTTATCGTTTATAATTATAAATGATTGAATATAAAAATAAATACTAAATCGGATACTATTTTTTAGAAATCAGATACTTTGGAGGGAGTTTTGTGGAAAAAAGAGCTTTTTACACAATACCGCAGCTTTTAAATATTAAATCAATTTATACCGCTTTCGATGCAAGTCGCGAAAAGGATTACAGCTTTTCGGGCGAAATGCACGATTTTTGGGAAATGGTGTATATTAAAAACGGAAATGCGTTGGTTGCAAAGGATCGCGATATTTACCGCCTTGAACGCGGGGATATAGTTTTTCATAAACCGATGGAGTTTCACCGCATAATGTCTGACGGAGAAAAGTTTGAATTTATCGTTATAAGCTTTATATCCGACAGCGAAATATTGTATAATCTTTCCGAAAATGTCATAAAAATAAATAAGGATAACGAAAATCGGCTTCAGCTTATTTTAAAAGAAATTTATACATCATTTACGATAGAGGGAGTTGCTGTTAAAGATTGCAAAAAAAACGAAATAAGCGCACAGCTCACACTGCTTAAATTCGAAGCTTTTTTGCTTGAATTACTCGGCAACGAAAGCAATTTCGCAAAATACGTAAAAACGCGCGGCTCAAAGACCTTTTCCAAAATCATCGATGTTATGCAAAACAATCTGCGCACGGATCTTTCCGTTACTGAAATTGCGGAAAAATGCAGTATGAGCGAAAGCAATTTAAAAAAAATTATCAGAAAATATACGGGAACAGGCGTGATAAAGCACTTTACAAGATTGAGAATAGCATATGCAACCTCGCTTTTAGAGAGCGGTATGAACGTAAGCGAGGTAAGCAATGTGATGGGGTTTTCGTCGCCGTCGTATTTTTCATATGTTTTTAAAAGAGAAACCGGCGTAACTCCCATAAGCTGTAAATCTTAAATTTTTATTGATTTTTCGGTTTATCGGTGCTAATATGTTTTAAAGAAACATTATTTTATACGGAAAGGAAGCTTCGGTATGATTTACGAAAAAATTACGGACTTAATCGGAAAAACACCTATTGTGAGGTTGTCTGATTACAGCAAAGAAAACAATATCGAAACTACCGTTTGTGCCAAGCTGGAATACTTTATTCCCGCGGGAAGTGCAAAGGATCGTATAGCGCTGGCAATGCTCGATAATGCGGAAAAGACCGGTTTGCTTCGCCCCGGCTCGGTCATAATCGAGCCTACAAGCGGTAATACGGGAATAGGTCTTGCGGCCGTGGCTGCGGCGCGCGGATACAGGGCAATTTTTACAATGCCCGAAACAATGTCCGTTGAACGCAGAAACCTATTGAAAGCATACGGCGCGGAAATAATCTTAACCGACGGTTCAAAGGGAATGTCGGGTGCAATCGAAAAAGCAAAAGAATTATCGCAAAGCATCCCCGACGGCTTTATTCCGGGACAGTTTGAAAATCCGGCAAATCCGAAGGCTCATTTTGACACCACAGGTCCCGAAATATGGAACGATACCGACGGAAAAATCGATATTTTTG
>CAZIQC010000298.1:0-1903 GCA_964541335.1 uncultured Oscillospiraceae bacterium | reverse complement strand
AATTATTTTTTTGTATATTCTTCACAAACCGTTCAAATTTGCGCCGCCGATAAAATAAAAGTGCTTTTTCGCTTGCGATTTTTCCGAAAACGATTAAGGAACGAATTCGCAAAGCACAAATTTCGTTCCTTAACCGTTTATTCTTATTTTATTGTCGGCTTGCCCGTGCACCGTTTTGTTTTACGCAATACCCAATTTTTTCTTAATATCCTCAAGCATAGCCTTTGCGTGAAGAATATCCTTTTTTTGCTCTTCACCGTCAATTTCTCTTTCAATGGTAAGAGGTCCCGTGTAGCCGAGCTTGTAAAGGCCCTCAATCACGCCGCAAAAATCAACCTTGCCCTCGCCCATTCGCGCTTCCCGCCCAAGCTCCGTGCCGCAAGAGGGATAAAAGCCGTCCTTTATGTGCGTGTCGCGCACATATTTTCCGATAACGTCGAGCGCGTCCACCGGGTTTGCCTTGCCGTATAAAATCAAATTTGCCGTATCGAGATTTATCCCCACATTGTCCGCACCCATTGCCTCTATCGTGCGCAGCAGCACCACGGGTGTTTCCTGCCCCGTTTCAAACAGAAAATACTGTCCGCGTTCTTTCATTTCGGCGCAAAGGCTGCGCAGTGCTCCCACCACGCCGCAAAAATTCGGGTCGGACATATTTTCCGGAATAAAGCCCACGTGCGTTATCATATTTTCCACGCCTATCATCCGCGTAAATTCGCTAATCCGCTTTAAATACTCCAGCCGCATTCCGCGGTATGCCGGCGGCACAAGCCCGAGGGTGTCCGGCCCGTAGCGAAAGTTCCACTCTGCCGACGGTCCGCTTCCCCAGCCCGCCCACACGCTCGATATTTCAACGTTGTATTCGCGCACGCACTTTTTTACGTAGTTTGCGCTCTCTTCGGTGATAAATTCTGCCTCACCCACGCCCAGCTGGCACGAGGTTATCCTCATATCCGCCATTTTCTTAAAGGTTTCCGCCAAGTCACGGTTGTTTTTTCCGTACGAAATTTTTACGCCTATTTTCATCATAGCAATTCCCCCGTCAATCAAATTCTTTTTCCAAAAAGTCAAAGCACCTGTCAAACTCGTCCCACACCAGGTCGGTGTTTACCTCCACCGTCAGCGTGCCGCGGTAGCCGTTCTCCTTTAATTTGCGCAAAACCGCATATCGTCTATCTGTTCTTTGACGCGAGCTATGCTCTTTTCGCGCTCGACGGGGCTGTCGGCGGCGATTTTTTCAAACGATATAAGGCTTGACGCATCCATTCCCGCACCGCGCACGATTTTTAAATAATACGTCAGCGGATAATTTGCCAAATCGCTTGTGAAAATGTCCGTATACAGCGCGCCCTTTTTCCTAAAATGCGCAAAAGCCGCCTCCAAGGTGTCAAATCGCCCCACCTCGGTTTGATACAGGGCGTCGTGTCCGAAAAAGGATATTGCCATTTTTTTGTCCCCCTTTTGTGCTCTCAGGCATTTATTTTTTCGATTTTTTGCAAAATCTCGGCGGTTTTTTCTCTGTCGATAACGCCCGCCTCTATTTCAAACGAAAGCTTGCTTCGCGGCGCAAGCATTTTTACCTGTCCGTGCTTTTTCGCGTGCTCGTAGCCGAGGTGCTCGCCCGTTGCCGGAAGCAACATTCCGAGCGAGTCTTCATCTCCCGTGCGCGAAATCCAGCGTATGCCCGTGGGCAAAACGTCGCTCGGGTACGATACGTACCAAGAGGTGTCCTCCCCCGCGCAAATGCAGTAGGCGCGGTTTTGCGCGTCCCCCTTTGCCGTTATGCCGAAGCACAACTCCGGGTCGTAGGCTTGCCCCGCTCCGCCGCTGGTGTGGTGCAGGGTAACGTCTTTTCGCAGTGCTACTTTATATTCCTTCTTTTCGGGCGAGGCGGTTTCCCCGT
>CAZIQC010000297.1:1343-1907 GCA_964541335.1 uncultured Oscillospiraceae bacterium | reverse complement strand
ACTCCACGGGAGAATTTGCGGGCGCGTTTGCCGTGCTGGACCCCGACGGGCAAACAACCGTTTCCGAAAACGCCGTGCTGATTTTTGCAACGGCAAGCGGCGGACGCGGACTTAACCTGACGCAAAATTCGATTACGGTATATTGCGAAAGCACACATTCCGCAACCGATAAAATCACACTTTGCGACGATAAAGACAACGTGGTTTGCGAATACACCCCCCGCGGGGAGTACAAAACGGTTTTGATAGCCTCCGACAAAATACAAACGGGCGAAAAATATGCACTTACCGTCGGGGAAGAAAAATACGAGCTTGAAATATCCCAAAGGGAAACAACCGCGGGCACGGAAAAAAACGGGAACGGTGCGTTTATGCAAGGCTTCGGGAGAAAAGCACGATAAATGCCGAACAACGGAATTAACGAAAAATGTTGACAACCGCGCCTTGTGTTGATATAATAAAAAGGTATTGAATGTGCGGCTGTGCCGTGCACCTGTACGGTGAAAACATTACAGAAACCGAGGTAATATTTATGCTGACTGCCATTGTAGGTATAAACTGGGG
>CAZIQC010000297.1:0-1333 GCA_964541335.1 uncultured Oscillospiraceae bacterium | reverse complement strand
TGGTTGACCTTTTGAGCGAGGATTACGACGTTGTTGTGCGTTACCAGGGCGGTAACAATGCGGGGCACACCGTAATCAACGACAAGGGTAAGTTCGTGCTTAACCTTCTTCCGTCGGGAATTTTGAGAAAAAACACGGTAAACGTGATGGGTCCGGGTATGGTAATAGACGCGGAGCACCTTTTCAACGAGGTGAAAAAGCTTCGCGACGGCGGAATTGAAATCACGCCCGATAATTTAAAAATAAGCGATCGCGCAACCGTATGTATGCCGTATCACAAGCTTTTGGACTGCTTGGAGGAGGACAGATTGGGGGACGCAAAGTTCGGCTCTACGCGCCGCGGAATTGCGCCCGTGTATGCCGATAAGTATATGAAAAAATCCATTCGTATGGGCGATCTTTTGCACCTTGATTATATAAAGCGCCGTATGCCGTCAATAGCGGAGTGGAAAAACCTTACCGTTGCGAACGGCTACAAGCACGCACCCATTGATGCCGACGATATGGTAAAATGGCTTGAGGAGTTCGGGCTTCCGTTCAAAGACTTTATATGCGACACGACAAAATATCTTAAGGAAGCAAAGGAAAGCGGCAAGTCGATAATGTTTGAAGCGCAGCTCGGCGCATTGCGCGATATAGATTTCGGAATATATCCGTACACGTCGTCTTCTTCCACAATTGCCGCATATGCGCCCGTGGGTAGCGGAATGCCGTTTTGCAAGCTTGACAAAACGGTGGGCATTATGAAGGCATATTCGAGCTGTGTGGGCGAGGGACCCTTTACGTGCGAGCTGTTTGACGAAGCGGGAGACAGGCTTCGCGAGGCGGGCGGCGAATACGGTGCCGCCACGGGCAGACCACGCCGTGTGGGCGGGTTTGACGTTCCCGCGTCGAAATACGGCATATTGTGCCAGGGCGCGGATGAAATAGCCCTTACCAAGCTGGACGTGCTTTCGTATTTGGATAAAATACCCGTGTGCACAAAATATATCGTTGACGGAAAGGAAACCGAGGAATTTCCGATGGGCGACGCGCTTACGAACGCAAAGCCCGTGTACGAATTTTTCGACGGTTGGAAAGAGGATATTTCCTCTTGCAGAAGCTTTGACGAGCTTCCCGAAAACGCACAAAAATATATAAGATATATAGAAGAGAAAACACAGTGCAAAATAAAGTATGTTTCGGTGGGAGCATCGCGCGAGCAGTATATGGTGCTTTAAAAAAATATTTTCGGTGTCGTAAAAGGTTTTTTACGACACCGTTTTTTTTGCCGAAAAGAAGGCGGCGGCAAAACGGCAAAATTTTTTTGTGCGGAATATGTGCCGAAGCAAGG
>CAZIQC010000296.1:0-1910 GCA_964541335.1 uncultured Oscillospiraceae bacterium | reverse complement strand
CCATCCGGCAAAAGCCTGATTACGCTTTCGAAAATATTCGATGTTACGATAGAGGAATTTTTGGCGCAAAAAAAGGACTTTTATTCAAAAAAGTCCTTAAGCGGGATGGAATCGTTGACGGAGCTGTACAAAATAGGTCGCGGACCGTCAAGCTCGCACACAATAGGTCCGGAAAGAGCGTGTATGCTTTTTAAGGAAAAAAACGCCGCGGCAGACAGTTTTAAGGCAATTCTTTACGGCTCGCTCGCAAAAACGGGCAAGGGGCACGGAACAAATACCGTTATAGAAAAAACATTTGCGCCTTGTAAATGCGACATAGAATTCGACTGCACGCGCCAAGACTTGCCGCACCCGAATACAATGGAGCTTATCGCCTATAAGGATAATGCCGTTATGGACAGGGTGCGTGTGTTGAGCGTGGGCGGGGGAAGTATAGCATTTGAAAACGAGGAGGTAAAGCCGCCAAAAAGAATTTATACCTTGGATAAATTTTGCGATATAGCGGATTATTGCAAAAAAAACAATATGCGCCTTTACGAATACGCCATTGAAACCGAAGGCGCGGATTTTGAAAAATATATGGCAACGGTTTGGGAAGCGATGAAAGTCTCCGTAAGAAACGGCTTAAACGACGAGGGTATTTTGCCGGGCGGGCTTAACGTTCGTAAAAAAGCAAAGCTTTTGTTTGACAGTCGCCATATAGACGAAACCGCCGAAACAAAAGAAAATCGAATGGTGTGCGCGTATGCATTTGCCGTCGGCGAGCAAAACGCCTCGGGCGAAAAAATAGTTACCGCACCGACCTGCGGCGCGGCGGGCGTAGTGCCGGCGGTGCTTTATTATCGGCAACAGAAAAGCGGCTACAGCGACAAGGCGATAATACGTGCGCTTATGTCTGCGGGGATTGTGGGAAACGTAATCAAAACAAATGCTTCGATATCCGGCGCGGAATGCGGCTGTCAGGCGGAAATCGGCAGTGCCTGTGCAATGGCGGCGGCGGCACTGGCGGAGCTTTTCGAGCTTGGTACGGAAAAGCTCGAATATGCGGCGGAAATTGCCGTTGAACATCATCTCGGGCTTACTTGCGACCCGATATGCGGTCTTGTGCAGATACCGTGTATAGAGAGAAACGCCGTGGCGGCAATGCGCGCGATTAACGCCGTAAGCCTGGCAAGCTTTTTGTGGAATACACGGAAAATTTCTTTTGACAAGGTTGTAAAGGCGATGAAAGAAACCGGCCGCGATATGAATAATTCCTACAAGGAAACCTCGGAGGCGGGCTTGGCGAGGATTGCAAATTCAATAAGCAATTGAAGTCTGTTTTGCAAAGAATAACATAAATGCAAGGAGAAATAAATATGAAGATAATAGCTTCGACAAAAAATAAAAACAAACTGCGCGAATTTGCGCAAATTTTACCCGATTTTGAAATAATAAGTATGGAGGACGCGGGAATAGACATCGATATTGAGGAAAACGGCGATACCTTTGAGGAAAATTCGTTCATAAAGGCGAACACCATCTACCGTATGACGGGACTTCCGACCATTGCTGACGACAGCGGTCTGGAGGTGGAGGCACTTGGCGGACAGCCAGGGATTTACAGTGCGCGCTACGGAACGCCCGACCTGGACGATAAAGGGAGAGTGCGCTTACTGCTTGACAATATGCGCGATGTTCCGTCGGAAAAAAGGGGCGCACGCTTTGTTTGTGTAATTACTCTCGTAAACGGTGAAAAAACCGTTACCGCGCGCGGCGAATGTTACGGAAGCATTGCGTTTTCGCCGGTCGGTGAAAACGGCTTCGGCTACGACCCCGTTTTTTATGTAAAAGAATATGACAAAACCACGGCGCAAATGACTGCCGATGAAAAAAACGCAATAAGTCACCGCGGAAAGGCGCTGCGTTTG
>CAZIQC010000295.1:0-1913 GCA_964541335.1 uncultured Oscillospiraceae bacterium | reverse complement strand
GTTTAAATTTAATTGAGGCTTATTTAAGAGCTTCCTCAGGCTCTACCCGCTTATCACGCCTCAAAATCCCCGTCGAAACCATTACGCCCCCGTAATGCCCCCGTGAAGGGTGATTTATGAGTATTTTGTGCTCCTCTCGATTTCCCTTTTTGCCGTTTTTGCGGCATTGGCTTCCCGTTTGTCGTAAAGTTTTTTACCTTTGCAGAGTCCGAGCTCCACTTTCACAAGCGAGCCGTTGAAGTATAGGGAGAGAGGTATCAAAGTGTAGCTGTCTTTTGAAACCGCATTGAAAAGCTTCAATATTTCTTTCTTATGCATTAAAAGCTTTTTTTCTCTCAAAGGGTCCCTGTTGAAAATATTGCCTTTTTCATAAGGGCTTATATGAATTCCGTATGCGAAAAGCTCCCCTTTCACAATCTGACAATAAGAATCTTTGAGATTAACGTTTCCCTGACGCAAACTTTTGATTTCCGTGCCGAAAAGAGAAATGCCGGCTTCGAAAGTGTCTTCGACAAAGTAGTCGTGAAAAGCTTTTCTGTTTTTCGCAATCAGCTTCTTTTCTTTTTTATCCGCCACAGCGTATCTCCTTTCGTTTTCTTTCATTAAACCGTGAAGCAAAAACGCTTGAAAAGTTTATTGTATTTATTATACAGTATCTTAAGCCGAATTTCAATAGTTTAAATGCAAAAAAATACGACTGATTTCGCCTTGTGTCAAATAAAAGCAAGCGATAATCTTATTTTTTGTTCACTTGCACGATTGACAAATTCGCCGTACCATGATATTATAATGAGAGAATAAAAATAAGGAGAAGTTTAAAATGCTTTATATTATCGATACCGCTCACATTGAGGAAATCAAAAGATGTGTTGAAATATATCCCGTTGCCGGCGTAACGACAAACCCGACGATTATTTCAAAAGAGCACACCGAGTTCGGTCCGCTGATCAAAACCATAAGAGATATCATAGGTCCCGACAAAATGCTTCACATCCAGACGACTTCATCGACGTGTGAAAATATAGTTAAAGAGGCAATGGCGCTTCAGTCTTACGTCGGCGGAGATTTTTATGTTAAAATTCCCGTTTCGGCAGAAGGACTTAAAGCTACGAAAGTTCTTAAAAAGAACGGCGTTAAAGTTACGATGACCGCAATATTCACGCAGCAGCAGGCTCTTATTTCGGCACTTGCCGGAGCCGATTTCGTCGCTCCCTATATCAACAGACTCGACAACATCGTATCCGACGGTGTTCACGTTGTTTCCGAAATAGTCGATATTTACAAAAAATACGATATCAAAACCAAAGTTCTGGCGGCAAGCTTTAAAAATGTCGAACAGGTACATAAGGCTGCTCTCGTCGGAAGCCACGCCGTAACGATTAACCCCGACCTTTTCGAAAAACTGATTTACCATCCGCTTACATATTATGCAATAGATGACTTTTCGAAAGACTGGGAAAGCGTTTACGGTGCCGCAAAAGTTCTTGATTTGCTTGACTGAGTTCAACATAACATTTAAAGAACACGCTAAGTGCCGACGTCGCATACGGCGGTAATTTGAAAAATAACAGCCGGACGGGCGTTGCAAAGGCGAAAAAACAGAGTATTAAGCACAGATGCTTTTTACTCTGTTTTTTTGCGCAAAAAAATCACAATCACAATTACAATTTTTAAAAAAAGGTTGACTTTCTCACTGCGGTATGGTACAATTTATAAAAGTTATTACGCATAATAAAACCATACACACAGGAGGTAATAAATTGAGCGGTTGGAAAAGCGAAAACCACGATTTGTTAAAGAAACGGATACTTCTTGCGGCGGCACGATCTTTTATTGAAAACGGATACGACGCAACGACAGTGAAAAAGATTGCGGCTAAGGCTGAAACGAATACCGGCTCTTTGCAAAATCTG
>CAZIQC010000294.1:0-1935 GCA_964541335.1 uncultured Oscillospiraceae bacterium | reverse complement strand
TAAACAACAAACCACGGACAGACTATTTGACGCGTGCGAAAAAAGCATAAACGACAAGCTGTTTTCTTTACGCAATTATGCCGAAAGCTTGTACGGGAAGCTGTCTGTTTTAAGCCCGCTGTCGGTATTTGAGAGAGGATATTGCAGTGCCGTTCATAAAAATAAAACCCTGCAAAACGCCGCAGATGCCGCCGTGGGCGATTTGTTGACACTTAAAATGCGCGGCGGAGAATTGGATTGTACCGTAAACGAAAGGAGAATTTCCGATGACATTTGAGGAAGCTATGAATAAATTGGAGGAAACGGTATCAAAGCTTGAAAGCGGAGAAACAACACTGGATGAGGCAATGGCTTTGTTTGAAGAGGGTGTCGGGCTGAGTCGCGTTTGCCGCAAGCTTCTTGACGAGGCGCGCCTAAAGGTGGTTGAGCTTGTCGGGGGAGAAGAAAAAGAATTTGATACGGAGAATATGAAATGATTTTTGAAGAGAAATTACGCTTTTTCCGCGAAACGGCCGAAAAAGCCGTGCAATGTGCACTGCCCGATACGGATAATGCAATATATAATGCAATGCGATACAGCTTGTACGGGAAAGGAAAAAGAGTACGCCCGGTGCTGTGCCTTGCCTGTGCGCAAACGCTGGGTTCATCGTTAAACGACGCCGCAACGGCGGGAATCTCGCTTGAGATGGTGCATACCTATTCTCTCATACACGACGATTTGCCCTGTATGGACAATGATGATTTACGCCGCGGAAAGCCGACAAATCACACGGTATTCGGAGAAGCAACCGCTCTTTTGGCGGGAGATGCGCTTCTCAATCGTGCGTGCGAGCACATTGTTAATTCAAATACGGAAAACGAAAAGAAACTTAAGCTTTTGAAAATCTTATTTTCGGCCTCGGGGGCTGACGGTATGATTTACGGACAAATTATCGATATGTATGCGCAAACGCACAAAATAACCGAAGACGAGCTTTATCTTTTGCACAAAAAAAAGACGGGCGCGCTGATAAATGCCGCCGCCGCAATGGGCGCGGTATGTGCGGATGCGGATGAAAATGTTTTTTCGGAATATTCCGCGTCGCTCGGAACAGCTTTTCAAATATGTGATGATATTCTCGATGTGGAAAGCACGGCGGAGGTTTTCGGCAAAAACGTGGGCAGTGACGATAAAAACAATAAAACCACCTTTGTAACGCTTTACGGGCTTGACGGAGCAAAGAAAAAGCTTAATGAGGAAACGGAACGGGCAATCGACGCACTCGATAGTTTCGGTCAAGAAGCGGATTTTCTCAGAGAATATGCACTTTATTTGCTAAACAGGAAAAACTAACGGAGGATATGCAAAAATGTTCGGAAAATTGGCATTCATAGAGGAACGGTATCAAGCGTTGCAGGAAAAAATCAGCAATCCCGATGTAATTGCACAGCAAGCGAAATGGAGAAAGCTTTGCAAGGAAAGCTCGGATTTAACACCGATTGTCGAAAAATATCGGGAATATAAATCCGCACTTGATACAATCAACGAAGCACAAGAGCTTTTAAAAGAAAAAAACGATAAGGATTTTGAGCAACTGCTTCAAGCCGAAATTACCGAAAATAAAGAGAAAATAGCTTTACTTGAAGATGAACTCAAAATACTGTTACTACCCAAAGACCCGAATGATGAAAAAAACGTTATTGTGGAAATTCGCGGAGGAACAGGCGGCGAAGAGGCCGCACTGTTTGCCGGGTCGCTTTTCAGAATGTATTCTATGTATGCGGAAAACCGAAGATGGAAAATTGAAATTTTAAATCAAAATCCCACCGAACTCGGCGGATATAAGGAAATAACGTTTTCGATTGAAGGAAGCGGCGCATACAGCAGACTGAAATATGAAAGCGGCGTGCACCGTGTCCAGCGTGTTCCGGAAACGGAATCCGGCGGAAGAATTC
>CAZIQC010000293.1:0-1941 GCA_964541335.1 uncultured Oscillospiraceae bacterium | reverse complement strand
CAAATTGAAATACGAAAAAAAGCATAACATTACACATCATCTTTTGAAAGGACAAACTCTCGGGATGTTGTTCAGCAAATCTTCAACAAGAACGCGTATTTCGTTTGAGGTCGGTATGTACGACCTCGGCGGCTCGGCGTTGTTTCTCAGTCCGCGTGATTTACAAATCGGGCGCGGCGAATGTTTACAGGATACGGCGCGAGTATTCTCAAGATTTTTAAACGGTTTGATGATACGCACATACAAGCAGTCCGAGGTTGAGGACTTTGCTCGCTACGGCACCATTCCGATTATAAACGGTCTTACCGATTATTGCCATCCTTGTCAGGTGCTTGCAGATTTACAAACAATACGCGAACACAAGGGAGATTTATCCTCCCTTAAAATGTGCTTTATCGGCGACGGAAACAATATGGCAAATTCGTTGATTGTCGGCGGAATAAAAATGGGTATGAAGGTTTCAATCGCTTGCCCGAACGGCTATCAACCGGATGCCGAAATTATGCGCTATGCTCGCGAAAACGGTGATTTTGTTTGTACAAGCAATATTTCTGAAGCTGCCGCGAATGCCGATGTTTTGCTTACCGACGTTTGGGCTTCTATGGGACAGGAGGATGAATTTTCCGAAAGGTCGAAGATATTTAAAAATTACCAAATCAACGATGATGTAATGGCTGCGGCACACAGCGGCGCGATGGTATTGCATTGCTTGCCCGCGCACCGCGGCGAAGAAATAACCGCAGAGGTTTTTGAGGCACACTCCGATGAAATTTTTGACGAAGCGGAAAACAGACTGCACGCGCAAAAAGCCGTTTTGGCAACACTTATGATGAGATAACGGCATATTGACAAACAAAGGCTCGTATGATGTAAGCTACATCTTGCGAGCCTTTATTCCTTTCATTAAGCTTCCGAACACAAGTGCAAACGTCAGCGGATAAATGATATTTACGAGCAGTCCCGCTTTCAGCGCAAAATCTCCGAATACCGTCATTGACGCTACCACACCGGTGATAAAGCTCCCGACCGAACACCCAACATCGCCGAAAACCGCCGCAAGCGCAAACATTGCGCCGCCGCAATTCGGAACCACGTCCGCCATTATGGACAAAACCCCCGGCCACATTATCGAAACGGAATATCCGCACACGGCGCACCCCATAAGCGCAACAAACGGATTTTTCGCAAAAACTGCCGTAAAATAGCACGCTGTACACAAAATCGCATTAAAAATCATATGAAATTTGTAATTGAGCTTTTCGCCTTTCATTCCCTGAACGGTTCGCCCAATCGCCATAAAAAATGCGAACAGGCACGGTCCGAGTAAATCGCCCACGGTTTTGCTTATTCCGAGTGCCTCCTGTGCAAAAGCCGATGCCCATTGCGACATTGCAAGCTCGGACGCACCGCCGCATATCATCAAAAGCATTATCAAAATTACCGTTTTATTCTTTAATATGCCGAGTTGCAAGCCGTGAGCTCCGCTCTTTGATTTCGGGAACGGAACAAAGCAAAACATAACCGAATTTATAAGGGGAATTATGCCCCACATAACCGCGATGATTTGCCACGTATGGTTTCCGAACGTGCGAAGAGCAAGCGTTGTTACCAATACCGCCAAGAGCTGTCCCCAGCAATAAAACGAGTGAAGAAAAATCATTGCACCGCTACCGTTTTTTTGCGGCAATGCTGCGATAACGGGGCTGACAATCACGTCAACTATCCCCGCGCCCGTCGAATAAACAACGGTTGCCGCCATAATTCCAAGAAAAGTATTGCCGCCCCACAGGGTGGAAGCTGCCAACAAAAACAGCCCTGCCGCACACAGAATTTGAGATGTTATCGCGCATTTGCGAAATCCTATTTTGTCGACAAAAAACACCGAGAATATATCGAGTAAAATTTGCGAAGAAAAAGTAACAAGCGTGAGCAAGCCTATCC
>CAZIQC010000292.1:0-1948 GCA_964541335.1 uncultured Oscillospiraceae bacterium | reverse complement strand
CTTCAAAGACTTTCGGAAAATATGCCGCCGAGCATTCCTTTGTATATGCCAATGTGGTTTTCGGTTTTACGCACCGCGTCGCAAATGATACAATTTCCTCCGCACTTGTGCACAAAGCCTTTTCCCACAGTGTTTTTCCGTCGTATTCGCAAACGACGCTTCCGTTTACGGTTATTACGGGAGCGTTTATTTTCAATCTTTCTCCGTAATTTTCTTTGATATACGGCAGGGTGCGCCCGGTTGCCACGGTAAAGTGCCCGCCCTTTTCGCAAAAAGAGCGAATTGTCCTCTCGTTTTCAACCGACAGCCGTCCCTCGATTGTCAGCGTGTTGTCAATATCCGAAACAAATAATATATCCGACCTGTTCACAAAAGCCCTCCGTTTTTTACTTGCCTTTGAACAAATTTTTTATTTATTGCAATCGATGTATTCAACTTTCAAGGTCTCGACAAAAGACCTGCAATACCTTTTCGGGCAGAACAGGTCTTTTGTCGTTTTTGTTATTTTCTTCCCGTTGAACCGAAGCCGCCCTCGCCGCGCTCCGTTTCGAAAAGAGTATCAACCTCGTCAAACACCGCGGTAACATACGGGGTTATAACTATTTGCGCTATGCGCTCCCCGTCCTCAATACTTTGCATTTCGTCCGAATGGTTGTGAAGCACCACCATTATTTCTCCGCGATAGTCGCTGTCGATAACGCCCACCTTGTTTGCCGGGGCAAGCGCCCTTTTGCAGGCAATGCCGCTTCTTGCATACACCAAGCCCGCAAAGCCCGCGGGGATTTCCATTGCAATTCCCGTCGGTATAAATGCCGACTTATGCGGCTCTATCGTTATTCGTTCGCCGTCCGTGCAAGCGCACAGGTCGGCTCCCGCCGCATATTCCGAACCGTAGCTCGGAATTTTTGCGCTTTGCTTAAGTTTTTTTATTCTTACGCTGTATTTCATATTTATCACGCTTCCTCAATATTTCCGTTGCCCATTGTGCGTTCCCATTTGCCGTCGGCAATAACCGCACGTCCTTGGGCAAGCGTTTTCTTTATGTCGATAATTCTTTGGTTTTCCGACCCACGGAAAATCAGTGCCGCGTTTTTGAGCTTTTCTTCAAAACGCCCGTCAACAAGCACGTCAAGCTGCTGTAAAAGCTCGTATGCCGTGCCGCCCTCTCGCAAAAGTTCCTCTGCGGTAAAGCCCGTGTAGCACCATATGTTCTTTTGGGGATAACGCCTCCTGAATGTCGCACAAAGCCGCGTAAGCGTCGGTCGGTTTTCAGGTTCGAACGGCTCGCCTCCCAAAAGCGACAAGCCCTCTACGTACGTCGGTGCCGCAGCCCTCAGTATATCTTCTTCCACTGCGGGAGTATACGGTGCGCCGTAGTCAAAGCTCTGCACCTCGGCATTGAAGCACCCGGGGCATTTTCTTCTGCAACCGCTGACAAAAACGGAAATCCTAACTCCCGGTCCGTTGGCAATATCGTTTTTTTTGATTACCGCATAATTCATTCAATGCCTCTCCCATTTTTACAGGTGCAAAACTCTTTCCTTAATTTCCTGCGTTCTTCCCTGATTCCAAAACTGCGTACCTATATATCCGCAGGTGCGCCGCGCCACGTTGAGCTTGCTTTGCTCGGTATTGCCGCAGTTCGGGCAACGCCAGATCAGCTTTCCGTCGCTGTCCTCGCAAACCTCTATTTCACCGTCAAATCCGCATTCCTGGCAATAGTCGCTCTTGGTGTTAAGCTCGGCATACATAATATTGTCGTAAATAAATTGCATAACCGATATAACCGCACCGATGTTGCTTTGCATATTCGGCACTTCCACATAAGAAATCGCACCTCCCGGTGACAACGCCTGGAATTTTGCCTCCAGCGCCAGCTTGTCGAACGCATCGATATTTTCCGTTACGTGCACGTGATAACTGTTTGTGATATAATTTTTATCGGTGA
>CAZIQC010000291.1:0-1971 GCA_964541335.1 uncultured Oscillospiraceae bacterium | reverse complement strand
GAGCTTTTAAAGCATACCGATATATTGCGCTACACAACAATATGGATGGATTCCCTGCGCGGTGGAAAATTTCAGCTTGCAAATACCAACAAGCTTATTCGCTTTTACAAAGGTGCCAACGGGCTTAAAACAGGCTCAACAAGCAATGCCGGGTGCTGTATCAGCGCAACCGCCAAGCGCGACGGTATGCAGCTTATCGCGGTTGTACTCGGTGCGCCGACAAGCAAGGACAGATTTGCGGACGCGTCCGCACTTTTGAACTACGGCTTCGGCAATTACGCCGTTGCCAATTACAGCACATTCAACGAAGATGTAAAGCCCGTTACGGTAAAAAACGGAAAGTCCAACAGCGTTATGTGCGTTATCGGGAAAAGCTCCCCCGTCCTTTTGGAAAAGGGAAAAGAAAATGACGTGAAAGCTCATATAAATCTTCCCGAAAATATATCCGCCCCGATAAAAAAGGGGCAACAAATAGGAGATATCGTTCTTACTCTCGACGGCGAAACAATCGCAACCTCTCCGATTATTGCCAAAAGCTCCGTGGGCAAGAAAACCGTGTCCGATTATATGCTCGACTATTTGAAAAAGCTGCTTTTTGTTTAGAGAACCGTTCCGTATCAACCGACTTGTTTTGCAATAAATAAGGGCGGGCACATTGCTGTGCTCGCCCCTGTTTATTGCAAATCGTTTATAAATTTTTCCAAACGGTCAAGTCCCTCTTTAATGTTTTCCGGGCTTGTCGCATAGCTCCATCTTACGTGAGCGTCACTGTCAAAGCCACTGCACGGCACAACCGCAACATGCGCTTTCTCCAACAACAGCTCGGCAAAGCCGTCGCTTCCGTCAATCACGGTGCTTCCGCATTTTTTCCCGATAAGGGGGGTTATATTCATCATTACGTAAAACGCCCCCTTGGGCATAATGCAAGAAACGCCGTCAATACCGTTAATTCTTTCAACCATATAATTGCGGCGTTTTTCAAATTCCGCACGCATTTTGTAAACAGCATCCATAGAGCCGTTCAATGCCGCCACAGCCGCCTTTTGTGCAATCGAGTTGGGGTTGCTCGTTGCATGACTTTGCACATTTGACATAAGCTGTGCTATTTTTTCGTTGCTTGCCGTGTAGCCTATCCTCCACCCCGTCATAGCATAAGTTTTGCTTACGCCGTTTATCACTATTGTAAGCTCCTTGATTTTTTTGTCGAACGACGCTATCGAAACGTGCTTATCGTTTCCGTAAATCAAATGCTCGTAAATTTCGTCGGATATAACATAGATATTTTTTTCAACGCACAAATCGGCAATTTCGCGCAATTGTTGCTCGGAATAAATCATTCCCGTCGGGTTCGACGGAGTATTTATTATAATCGCACGCGTTTTATCCGTAACGGCGGCGGCTATTTTCTTTGCGCTTACGATAAAACCCTCCTCCTCGGTTGCTTTTAACAGCACCGGCACGCCGTCGTTAAGCTTTACCATCTCGGGGTAGCTCACCCAACACGGTGTGGGAATTATAACCTCATCTCCGGGATTGAGCACCGCACCGAGCGCATTCATCAAGGAATGTTTTGCTCCGTTTGAAATTACAATATTCTTCGCCGTATAATCCAAATTATTGTCGCGCTTGAATTTTTGCGCAACAGCCTCTTTCAGCTCCACCGTTCCCGACGCGGGAGTATAGCGCGTAAATCCGCTCTCTATTGCCTCGATTGCCGCCGCGCGAATGTGCTCGGGTGTGTCGAAATCCGGCTCTCCCGCACCGAAGCCCACAACGTCCTCCCCGGCTGCTTTCATTGCTTTAAATTTCGTGTCGATTGCAAGCGTTGTCGACGCTTTAACCGACGAAAATTTATTCGATAAGTACATATTATGCTTCACCACCGTAAAAATATCTTTTATTTTACTACAATTTTTTCTTTTTTGCAATACAAATATTCAAAAGAATGTTAAAAACTTTTTCACCGCATTT
>CAZIQC010000290.1:0-1979 GCA_964541335.1 uncultured Oscillospiraceae bacterium | reverse complement strand
GCTGTCAGGAATTTATGATTATGCCCGTCGGCGCGCAGTGCTTTTCCGAGGGGTTGCGCCAAAGTGCGGAGGTGTTTCACACATTGCGCACCCTGCTCAAGGACAGGGGCTGTTCAACCGCCGTTGGCGACGAGGGCGGATTTGCCCCGGACTTGCCGTCCGACGAGGACGCCTTGCGCCTTATATGCGAGGCAATCGAAAAAGCGGGCTATGCCCCGGGCGACGATTTTATGATAGCGCTTGACCCCGCCTCCACCGAGATGTATGAAGAAGCGAAAGCCGCGGGGCACAGCGGTTGCTATGCTTTTTGGAAGCGGGGCGACATTCTCACCTCCGACGAGATGGTGTCCTTTTGGGAGGGCTGGGTAAAAAAATACCCGATATTTTCCATTGAGGACGGCTGTGCCGAAGAAGATTGGGACGCGTGGAAAGCTCTTACCGACAAAATCGGCGACAAAGTTCAGCTTGTGGGCGACGACCTTTTCGTAACGAATACCGCCAGACTGAAAAGCGGAATAAAGCAAGGCTGTGCAAACGCAATTTTGATAAAGCCGAACCAGATAGGCACACTTACCGAAACGCTGGACGCAATCCGCACGGCGCACAAAAGCGCATACGGTGCAATAGTGTCGCACCGAAGCGGCGAAACGGAGGACACCACCATTGCCGACATTGCCGTGGCGGTAAATGCCGGGCAAATAAAAACGGGTGCGCCCTCCCGCACGGACAGAACGGCAAAATACAATCGCCTTCTTTTCATAGAGGAGGAGCTTGGCTCGGCGGCGCGCTACGGCTTTACGCCGTAACTGAGTTGCATTGCTTTGGGGCGCAAAAATTGCGCCCCAAAATAAATTATTAAAAAAATTGGCTTTTTGCCGCTTTAAATCGTCTAATAAACGTAAGAAAAAAAACGAAAGGAGGACAAACGGTGTACGAGCTGTTTGAAAAAAGGTATACGGAATACGAAAATGCCTTGTTTTTGGTGGCACTCGGATATTTGCGTAACACGGAGGACGCCAAAGACTGCGTACAGGACGCCGTATATTCCGCACTAAAATCATACGACAAGTTGAAGCACACGCAATATTTCAAAACGTGGCTGACACGCATTGTGATAAACAAGGCAAAGGATTATTTAAAGCAAAAGCACCATACCGAGGAATTGACCGACACATTGAATGTATTTTACGACCTGCCGACCGAGGAGGTCGAAATTACGGACTGTATTTTAAAGCTCCCGCCGCGGCTTTCCGTTTACATAACGCTGAGATTTTACAACGATATGCCCTATGCGGAAGTCGCAAGGGCGTTAAAGCAACCTGTTTCCACTGTAAAATACAAAACGAAAAAAGCTCTCTCGGAGCTGAAAACCATTTTGGAAGGAGAAAATGAAAATGTATGAATTTGAAGAAAGATTAAAACGCCACGCCGAAATCACAAAATCGGTTATGCGTTCTCCTTTCGATAGTGAAAGAAAGGAATTTGTTATGGTAAAGAAACCGCGCAACTTCAAGAAAATTGCCGTGCTTGCGGCTGTCGTGCTGTGTTTTGTCGGCACAACCGTATTTGCGGCATATCGGCTTTTAAACGCAAGAGAAGCGGCAACCGCCTTGGGTGATTGCAAGCTGGCGGGGTATTTTGAAAAGCAGGGCTTCGTTTCGGACACCGTTACCGACGGCGACTACAAGGCAACCGTTTTGGGAATTACCTCGGGCGAAAGCTTGAGCAGCTTTAAATCGTCCTCGTGGGAGATATTCTCCGAAAGAACTTATGCGGTTGTTGCGGTTGAAAGGACAAACGGCACACCTATGACATATGACGACGAAATTTTGGTAACGCCGCTCGTCCGGGGCTTAAAGCCGTGGCAATTTAACATTTTCACGATGAACGGCGGATATACCGCTGATATTATCGACGGCGTTTTGTATCGCATAATCGAGTTCGACTCAATCGAATATTTTGCCGACAGAGATGTTTAT
>CAZIQC010000289.1:0-1982 GCA_964541335.1 uncultured Oscillospiraceae bacterium | reverse complement strand
CCTCCTCCATAGATACAAGAACGGAAGCGATTGTGCAAAAGGGTATGGATAAGCTTATGGAGGGACGAACGGTGTTCGTTATAGCGCACAGACTGTCCACCGTTATGGATTCCGATGTAATTATGGTGCTTGACCACGGGCGAATTATCGAGCGCGGCGACCATAAAAAGCTTATTGAAGAAAAGGGAACGTACTATCGCCTGTATACGGGCGCATTTGAGCTTGAATAAAAAGGGACGTAAAACCCCGCCTCCGAACGCAAAAATCGATGTCTTTGCGTTCGGGGGCGGGGTGTTCTATTGCATTTTTTTGTGCTTCAGCGCAAATACGCCGTTTCGAGAGCTATTTGCACCATTTCGGCAAACGCCGTTTGGCGCTCCTTTGCGTCGGTAGCCTCGCCCGTTACGATATTGTCCGACACGGTAAGTATCGACAGCGCGTTTTTAGCCGCGCGGGCGGCATTTATATAGAGTGCGGCGGTTTCCATTTCAATACATTTTACGCCCATTTGCGCCCATTTTTTCGCCTGATTTTCCTCTGCGGTGTAAAAAGTGTCCGAGGTGAGAATGTTTGCCGGCTCGGCATTTATTCCGAGCTTTTTTGCGCAAAGAAGCGCGTCGTGCAAAAGCGGATACGAGCACACCGCGCTGAAGCTTCCGTTAAGGTTAAACTGGCTTGCATATGCCGAGTTTGTGCTTGCGCCCATTGCGAAAAACACACTTCTCAGCGGTATATCGGCGCGTGTTGCGCCCGCCGTGCCTATACGAATAATATTTTCCGTGCCGAAAATGTTAAACAGCTCGTAGCTGTAAATCCCCATAGAGGGCATACCCATACCGCTTGCCATAACGCTGACGGCTTTGCCGCGATATTCCCCCGTGTAGCCTTGCACACCGCGTACGTTGTTTACGAGGCGTGCGCGAGAGAGCATATTTTCGGCAATGAATTTTGCTCTGAGCGGGTCGCCCGGCATTAAAACCGTTTCGGCAAAATCGGTGGGTGCGGCATTTATGTGAGCCGTGGGATAACTTTTCATTTTGACATACCTCCCCGTTTGTTTTTTCGTTTTTTTGTAATTGTGATAAGTGCGGCGGCAACCGCCGCCCCGAAGAATGCGCCCGCGGTGTCAATGCACACATCGCGAAGCTCGCACGAGCGCCCCGGCACAAAATACTGGTGAAGCTCGTCTGTCACGGCATATGCACCGCAGAACAGAACCGCCCTTAAAACGGCTTGCTTTATCTTTATGTTGTATTGAACCGCAAGCTGTGCCGTGAAAAATCCGAGTGCGGCGTATATGCAAAAATGCGCCGCCTTGCGCACTGCGGTGTGCAGAGCCGCGGTTGTTTTTTGCAAAAACACCGCGTCGGCGTTTTTGCCGAAAACAAGGTGCAGTACGGCAGTTATAAAGCCGCTGCTTGTTTTGCTTGACACGACCGCCTCCTGTGACGAAAGCATAAAAATCGTCGCGGCACAGCCGATAACCGCCGCCTGTAAAAACAATTTTTTTAATCGGTTATTCATCATATACACCTATGTTTCTTGTTTTGCCGATGGCTTCCGCCTCGGTCTTTGTCAGTGCGCCGTCGCGCACCATTGCCGACAATACCTTTTCACGACGCTTGTACGAAAGAGAGGGGTTTTCCATCGGAGAATATACGGACGGCGCGTTCGGCACGCCCGCAAGAAGCGTTGCCTGTGCGTCCGAAAGATTGGCGGGCGTTTCCGCAAAATAGGTCATTGCCGCGTCGTATACGCAGTAGCAACCGCTTCCGTAATATATGGCGTTAAAATACATTTCGAGTATTTGCTCCTTGGTATACGTCTTTTCAATGTCGGCGGCGGCAAATATTTCCGCAATTTTGCGTGTGGGTGAATTGTCGCCCGTAAAGTAAACGTTTTTTGCAAGCTGTTGGGTAATTGTGCTTCCGCCCTCGGCAAGGCTTTTTGTGCGAACGTCGTAAACAAGCGCGCGAAGCATA
>CAZIQC010000288.1:0-1984 GCA_964541335.1 uncultured Oscillospiraceae bacterium | reverse complement strand
CAAAGACAGAACAAGTAAGTATCATAAAGCCATTCATTTTGTATAGTGATACGGAGGTTAATCCGATTGTCGGCAGTGAGAAGCAGTCGGAAGAGCTTGTGCATTATCTTCTCGGAGAATTTGAAAGCGACCCCGTAAAAATATGGGACTCAAACATTTTCGGAAAATCGCTGCACGAGCTGGTGAACGAGGGACTGCAAACAAAGCTTGCAAAAATGCCCGATGACGCGCGTGCAAAGCTTCAGGAAACACTGCAACGCATAATAAACGAGGGTAGCGGCGGTCTTATTTGCATTATTTTATAAATTTGGCGAAAAGGAGGCTGTCTCGCTTTTTGGTGGATTGACAAACCTACATTTTTTGCGCATTTTTAATATTTTTCCCGTGCGCGGGGTCTGCAAGCCCGCACAGCGACAAAAGCCTTCCGCCAAAAGGCGCGGAAGGCTTAAAGCACTGTATTTAATTGTTAAAACTCTTTTATTTCGCGTCCGCCGTCACCCGTGGCGGTTACGTAAAACGATGCCTCGTGACCGAACCTTTCCGCATACAGCTTGCCCACCGTTTTTATGTATTCGTCCACCGCGTTGTCTTTAACAATGGCAACGGTACAGCCGCCGAAGCCCGCGCCCGTCATTCTTATTCCGAGCACGCCGCCTATCTTTCTGCCCTCTTGCACAACAAAGTCAAGCTCGGGACACGTTACCTCGTAATCATCGCGAAGGGAGTCGTGCGACGCATTCATATATTGACCGAAAAGCGAAATATCGTTATTTTTAAGTGCCGCGGCGCTTTTGCGCACACGGTCGCACTCATATACAACGTGCTTTATGCGCTTTCGCGTTATGTCGTTCGTTATAACGCCTTTATGTGCCTCAAACTGCTCGGGCGATATGTCTGCAAGCCGGTTTGCTTCGGGAATAACCGTGCGCAATGCCGCAAGCCCCTGTTCACATTCGCCGCGACGCTCGTTGTACTTAGAGTTTCCGAGAGAATGTTTTACATTTGTATTTGTAAGCACTATAGCGCAATTTTTCATCGAAAGCGGTATATGCTCGTACTCAAGCGTGGCGCAGTTAAGATACACCGCGTGTTCCGCCTTGCCCATAGCCGAAGCAAACTGATCCATAATTCCGCATTTAACGCCGATAAAATTATGCTCCGCACGCTGTGAAACGAGTGCCATCTCCACCATATCGGGAGCGGCGGACTTTCCGTTTTTTTCATTTGAAAGCGTGGCAAAGCAAAGAGCCGTTGACACCTCGATAGCCGCCGAGGAGGACAGCCCGCCGCCGTGCGGCACGGTATCGTCGTAAAGCAGGTCGCACCCGCATATATCGTAGCCGTCTTTCATAAGCTCCGTCATAACGCCTATCTGGTAATCGCCCCATTTGAGCTTACCCTTAAGCTCGCGCATTTTCGAAACGGTTGTTTCAACCGTAATGTCAAGGTCGGTTGCCTTAAGGCGAATAACGTCATCGCTTCTCTTCCTTGCGAGAAGTGTGGTTTTCATTTCAAGTGCGGCTGGCATAACGCATCCCCCGCAATAATCTATATGTTCACCGATAAGGTTTACACGCCCCGGTGCGGTAAATATGCGCACATCACCCTCGCCGTAAAAATCGGCAAACATTTTTTTCATTTCTTTTATTTCCATATTCGTGCCTCCATTATAAGCTTTTCATAAATTTATCAAACGCCTTTTGCCCTTTTTCGTCGCGCTTGAAAACGCCCGCGTGTTCAAGCACCGTAACAAAAACCTTGCCGACCTCCAGCTTCAGTATATCGTCAACATTGCTCTCGTTTAATTCCGGATGGTTTTCGGCAACACGCTCCGCCCATTTTCTGTGCGCGGCGGTTTTTTCGTTTGCCGCCATATCCTTGCCGTTTATCAGTGCATCGGCAACGGCGGCAAGCTCCTCGGTTAATCTTGCGGGAAGCACCGCCAGCCCCATTACTTCGATAAGACCGATATTTTCTTTTTTAA
>CAZIQC010000287.1:0-2013 GCA_964541335.1 uncultured Oscillospiraceae bacterium | reverse complement strand
AGCTTATCCATAACGAGCTTAACGACGAAATGCGCTTTCTGCTTAAGGAATACGGCATAGATTTCGAGTTCGAGTTTTTTGCGGTGCTTATATTTAAGCTTTACAAAATCAGCGGCGACGCCGCCACCGACGCCGACCGCGAAATGCGAAGCGCCGTGGAGGTAGCTTTCACCGACGAGAAAAATCGCGCCTATGTGTTTGAGCATAACGAGCGCTTTGTCTGCATAATAAACACGGACAACGCCGCGGGCGACTGTGCGCACAGCATTGCGCGCATAGCGGCATACTGCGCAAGTATGCTCAAAAGCAAATTTTATTTCGATGTGCAAATGGGCATATCCGACATACACCGCGGCGTGGAAAACGTTTCGCTTTCATATTTCGAGGCGATAGAGGCGCTTTGCTCGGAAAAAGCGACCGACACCACCTTTGTAAAGCTTTTTTCGGAAGTGGCGGACGAAAACGTGAAATATCTTTCGCTTGACAGCGAGGATAAAATCCTCGGCAGTATTCGCGAGGGCAATGCCGACCGCGCACTGCGCGAGCTGGAAAAGGTTTTCGCATTGCTTAATGCGGGCGAGCCTGCCGCCACACAATATATGGAGTACGACCTTATTTGTATGATGCTTAAGCTATCGCAAACGGTCGACACAAAAGGCGACGACACCCTTAAATCAAAGCTTCGGTTCAGCTATTTTGCAAACGTAATCGGAAATTCCGCCGCACTGGAAAAAAAGATTACCGACCTTGTAAAGGAGCTGTGCGACTTAATAAACCGTGGGAGAAATTCAAAAGTGAGAGATGTTATACAAATAGGTATCGATTATATTGAAAACCGCTATCCCGACACAAGCCTTTCCGTGAAAAGCATTTGCACCTATTTGGGAATGAGCGAGGTGCATTTCACGGCACTTTTTAAGCGAACCGAGGGCACAACCCCCGGCGAATACATTAACCGCTATCGCATAGAAAGGGCAAAGGAGCTGCTCAACGAATCGGATATGAACATTCAGGCGGTGACAAACGCGGTGGGGTATTTAAGCACAAGAACCTTTGACCGTGTGTTTAAAAAATACACCGGCAAAACCCCCAAGGAATATCGCGACGCGGCAAAGACAACCTAAAACCCAAAAGCAAAGGGGCGCGCCCCTTTGCAGTGTGTGCACACACTGCAAAATGCCTTTCGCCGATCGTCGGGCAAAAAGCAATTCGGCAGCGGCAATGCCACAGCCGATAAATATATAAAATTTTTTGAAAGAGGTAATGCAAAAATGAAAACAAATTTCAACCGACTTCTCAGCTTGTTGACAGCTTTGTTAATGGTAACGGCAGTGCTTCCGTGCGGCGCGGCGCTTGCAGCCGACGAAGCCGCCGCCGCAATCGAGTGGACGGGTGCGTTCACTGTGGAGCAAGCTTTCGACAGCACTACGGACTATGCTCTTAAAATAGGCGCGGAGGGTGCTGTGGGCACTTTCTTCTTGGGCGAAAATGCGCCCGAGTGGGTGCTCCTTTCGGCAGATGTGTATGTGCCCGCGAGCGGCTCGCTTACCGTGGAAACAAAAGCGGGCGACCAAACGCTTGCCACCGCCGAGCTTAAGGACAACACGGTGCACGTAAAAGGCGACATTGCAGGAAACGGCTTCGGCACATACGAAAGCGCAAAATGGACGAACATCAAGCTTTTGCAAAACACCGAAAGCGGCGAATATAACGTGTATGCAGACGACCGCGCAATCCTCTTTTTGGAGGCACAGGGAACGAAAGGCACGCCCGACAAGGCTATTTTTAAGGCAGACGCCGAGGCGTATGTTAAAAACGTTTCCGTGAGCGCATATACCCCCGTGGAAAACAAAATAAGAACGATATACGAGAAGGAAAAACGGGAGTTGGACCCGGATGAGAATAAGACAGTAAACAATTATTTCTTCTATGCCGGGGAGGACGTAAACACCCGCGTGGAAAATGCAAAGCATATACGTATTAGCTTTAACGCGGTGCAAACGCACGACAGCA
>CAZIQC010000286.1:0-2052 GCA_964541335.1 uncultured Oscillospiraceae bacterium | reverse complement strand
CTTTACTTTTTCGAAAAATATGGGGCAGAATTTCATCACGGACGAAAGCGTGCCCGCAATTATGGCGGCATACGCAACCGAAAACGCCGACGCCGTGCTTGAAATAGGTCCGGGCTTCGGCACGCTTACGGCGGCGCTTGCCACAAAAGCAAAAAAGGTCGTAAGCTGTGAAATCGACAATCGGCTGAAAAACGTTTTGTCCGAAACCCTGGCAGGCTTTGACAACACGAAAATCCTTTGGCAGGATTGTATGAAGCTTAACCTCGCCGCCCTTTTGGCGGAAGAATTTTCGGGGCTTAACGTTGCCGTTGCCGCAAATTTGCCTTATTATATCACAACGCCAGTTATAATGAAGCTTATCGAAAGCCGTCTGCCGTTTAAGCGCATAGTCGTTATGGTTCAAAAAGAGGTTGCCGAGCGTCTTTGCGCCGCTCCCGGCAGTCGCGATTACGGCGCAATAACCCTCTCGGTGGGCTATCGTTGCCGTTGCGAAATAATAAAGGCTGTTCCCGCCTCCTCGTTTATACCCGCGCCCAAGGTGGACAGTGCCGTGGTATGTATCGATCCCTTGCCGAAGCCACGCGTAAGCCCGCGGGACGAGGCGTTGTTTTTTGCTTTAATCAAGGCGGCGTTCGCACAGCGGCGCAAAACCTTGGCAAACGCGCTCTCCTCCGCGGCAAAATTCGGCGATAAAGAAAAAATCGCCCTTGCCGTCGAAAAAGCAGGTCTTCCCGCACAAATTCGCGGCGAGGCTCTCTCGTGCGAGGATTTTTGCCGTTTGGCGGATATTTTGGCGCAAGACTGAATTTTGCGCAAAAATATCCTCCCGTCACGCGTTCGCGTGCCGCCCTCCTTTAGACAAGGAGGGCTTTTTTATGCGCTTTAGGTGGAATACACCTTTTCCCACTCCCCGGTTTTATTCATTCGGCAAGTATTTTTTCGAAATTTTCAATCGACCTGTCCAAAAATTCGAGCGGCGTTGTGTCCAAAATAATATCGGGCGTTCGCGAAAGCGCATATGCCTTCGACAAAATATACTTCGCCTCAAGCTCTCCCTCTCCCACAACGGCAAAATCCTTTTTCCCGTTATCAAAGGTAAAATCCTTAAGGTGCACCGCGGTAATTCTGTCGCCGAAAAGATAAAATGCCTCGTCGATAATTTCCTTTTGGCGAACGTAATTTTTTTCGGTCATAAGGTTTGATATATCAAGCACAACCTTTATTCTGTCCGAGGCAAGCTCGTCAATAACTCTTTTCATCACACGCGGGCTTGATACCGCCGACGTTGCCACAGGCTCTATGGCAATATAGGCATTGTGCTCCGTTGCCGCGCCGAGAAGTGATTTTACGCTCTCCGTAAAAAGAGTATGGATTTTTTCGCGTTCGTCATCGGGCGTGTCAAGCGGCACATACCCCGTTTCCGTGGCAACCGCCGTTGCCGCAAAATCTGCGGCATAATGCAAAAAGCACCGAAACCTTTCAAGCTGAACCTCGCGTGCGTTATCGTCCTTGCAGATAGGGTCTATGTAACAGCTCAATATCGGCAATTTTATGTTGTTTTCCTTAAGCAGTGTGTTTGTTTTTTCGGAAAAGTCCGCGTCGTAGCCAAGGGCGTCAAAATCGATGTCCGTCATACTTTTTGTCATTGCAAGCTGAAGATTGAAAAGCTTGTGCTCTCGACAGTTTTTAAGTATTTCGTCCATATTTTCGCCCATGTCGTGTCCGCGCATTCCGATTGAAAAATCCTGTAATTTCATATTTTTTTTGCGGCGCGTGCGCCGCCTCCTTTCATAAATTTGTTTATGATGTTTACGATTAAATTCATTGTAGAATCAGTAAACAATTTAGATGCCAACCAATTTTAATGATTTGACAGCCTCGCTGTCATGATTTGGCTTCGCCATGATTTGTTGCTTGCGCAACATTATTTGAATTGCCTCTATGCACGCAGTGCAATTCATGAGCCGCAAGGCTCAATTCATGAAGCCGTAGGCTTCAATTCTTGCCGCCGGGCAATTCATTGAGCTTAATCGTTTCACGATTAAACTCATT
>CAZIQC010000285.1:0-2068 GCA_964541335.1 uncultured Oscillospiraceae bacterium | reverse complement strand
GGAACCCTCCGTAAGTGCGGCGGGCGCACTTACGGTAATTGTTTCTTGCATACGCCCGCTTTCGCACACAAGAAGAGCCGTCATAATTTTTGTTGTGCTTGCCATGGGCAGGCGTTCGTCGGCGTTTTTTTCAAAAAGCGTTCTGCCGCTTTCGGCGTCCGTCAGCACAGCGCTTTTTGCCGCGGCGGCGCACATTTTCGGCGAAAAAACATTAAGCAGGAAAACAAGCGCAAACAATACCTTTCGCATAAAAATCCCCTTTCCTCAAATAACTGTATTATGAGAAAAAGGGATTTATGCGTTTTTCTGTCTCGGAAAACGCGTGTTTATTTTAAGTAAATTGCCTCATTCTTGATTTTTTCGGCAATGCGCACCGTGGTTGCCGAGCTTTGCGGCGTTACCGCCTCAATCGGCTTGTCGTTTTGCACACAATCGATAAAGTAGGCTATTTCCGCACCGTAACCGTCCGCACCCTTTATGTTAATGCTCACGTTTTCGATTTGCGAATTATCGTCAAGCACGATTTTTTCTCCGTTTACGATAAAGTCGTCGCCGTCTTTGCGAATATATCCGTTTTCGAATACCGCCAAAAATCCCGCCTCAAACGGAAGCTTTGCCGAGTAAAAGCCCGTGCCGAAGGTAACGGCAAAGTCGTCATACACGAATTGCAGGCTTATATCGTTATTGCCGCCGATGTTGTCGGTTATTTTATAAACAGCCGATATGCCCGTCGGTTCTCCGCACACGCTTTGCACATAGTCGATATCGTGTATTATAAGGTCAAACAGCGAACCGCCGTTTTTTGTTATATCCTTCATCCAGTGCTCCCACGACCATTCGGGCATCTGCGACATACGGCGCATATCCAGACGAACAAGCTTTCCCAGCGTTCCGTCCGTTATTGCGTTTTTCAGATAAACATATGCTTTCATAAAGCGTACCACGTGCGCAATCATAAGCTTTTTGCCCGTTTTCTCGGCGCAAGTCTTCATTTCCTCGCAGTCGGTCTCGGTCAGTGCCATCGGCTTTTCGCACAATACATTGCAGCCGTGCTCCATTGCGTATACGCTCATATCCTTGTGCATATAACTCGGCGTGCAAATATCCACCGCATCGGGGCGTTCTTTCTTGATTGCTTCCTTAAAGTCCGCATAAGACTTAATCCCCTCTCTCTCCGCTTCGGTGCGTTTTGTTTCGTCAACATCGGCAACGGCGCAAAGCACGCAATTGTTCATCTTTTTGTATTCCGCGAAATGCACGTGTCCCATTCCGCCGAAGCCTATCAGCAACACCTTTATCATATCAATTCCTCCAGATATTTTTTCGCCGCTATAATATCGCGAAGCTGCTCCTCCCCCGTGATTTCGCGCTCAATGGTTATCGGTCCGTCATAGCCGATTGCCTTAAGCTTTTTGATAATTTCGGGGAAATTCGCCCTGCCCTCGCCGATTGCAACCTCTTTCCCGAGATTTTTCCCGTCCGTCGGATAAAAGCCGTCCTTTGCGTGCACATCGCGCACATATTCGCCGAACACGTCGAGCGCGTCGGCCGAATTTGCCTTGCCGTAAAGGATAAGGTTTGCGGTGTCAAAGTTTATTCCCATATTGCCGGTGCCTACGTCCTCAATCATTCGGCGCATTGTAACGGGTGTTTCCTGTCCCGTTTCAAGCAAAAAGTTCTGCCCGTTTTTCTTACAATACTGCGCAATAAGACGCGTCGCCGTCACCAACGAAGCATACTCCGTCGTATTGGGCGTTTCGGGAATAAAGCCGAGGTGCGTTGCCATATTCTTTACGCCGATTTTCTTTGCAAAGTCGGACCCTTGCATAAGCTCGTCCATTCGTTTTTGCCTGTATTCCGGCGGCACAAGTCCCAGTGTGAGCGGTCCCTCGTAAAAATTCCAAACCGCGGGTTCGGTCCATCCGCACCAAAACGTGGTAATTTCGACCCCGTATTTTTTTGTGCACGCATTAACCCTTTGTGCCGTTTCGTCGGTAAAGAGCGCGTGATTCCACCCGCAAAGCTGACAGCCCGAGAAGCCGTTGTCGGCTACCTTTTTAAACTCCTC
>CAZIQC010000284.1:0-2070 GCA_964541335.1 uncultured Oscillospiraceae bacterium | reverse complement strand
AGGAAGGTGCATTGAAAGAATCGGTTGAAGTATTGATTATGGGCTTTACCGAGGCGGAGGCCGTGAAGCTGTTTGCGAACACATATCTTGCGCTTCGCGTGGCATATTTTAACGAGCTTGACACCTATGCGGAGCTTCGAGGGCTGGACACAAGAAAAATTATCGAGGGAGTGGGGCTTGATCCGCGCATAGGAAATCATTACAACAACCCGTCCTTCGGCTACGGCGGCTATTGCTTGCCCAAGGACACAAAGCAGCTTCTTGCCAATTACTCGGACGTGCCGCAAAATATGATGTCGGCAATAGTGGAATCAAACCGAACGAGGAAAGACTTCATCGCGGACCGTGTTTTGAGAATGGCGGGATATTACGGATATGATGAGGACAATGCCTATAACGTTGCAATGGAAAAGCCGCCCGTTATCGGGGTTTTCCGTCTTACGATGAAGTCGAACTCGGACAATTTTCGCCAAAGCTCAATTCAGGGCGTGATGAAAAGAATAAAGGCCAAGGGTGCCAAGGTTATCATATACGAGCCAACGCTTGAAAACGGGGAAACTTTTTTCGGAAGCGAAATCGTAAACGAGCTTGAAAAATTTAAGACGGAATGTGACGCGATAATCGCCAACCGATACGACTCCTGTTTGGACGACGTTGCAACCAAGGTTTATACGCGAGATATTTTCAAAAGAGATTAAAAAACAAGGTGATAACATTGAAAAAACGCTTTAAGCTTATAATTACGGTGATTTTAGCCGCGGCACTGCTTTTGACCGCGGCGGTGATACGGGAATATACGCACACGAAATCGAGCGGAAGAAGTGTGACGGTAAGCATTGCGCGCGGCTCATCGGGAGAAAATATTGCCGACGCTTTAAAGAAAGCGGGTGTGATACGCTTTAAATGCGCGTTTCGGCTTAAGCTTAAGCTTTCGCCCGAGCGTGACAAGCTTAATTACGGAAAATACAAGCTTCGAAAGGATATGCCCTATGACGACATTATCGAAAGCCTGAAAAAGCCGTCCGCCGCGGAAAACACCTTGCGGCTTACCGTGCCGGAGGGCTACAGTGCGGAAATGATTGCGCAAAAATGCGAGGATATGGGCATTTGCACAAGTGCTGAGTTTTTGCGCGAGCTTGAGGGCGGGAGCTTTGAGGGAAGCTTCATAGCCGATATTCCTCTTCGAAACGGCGTTAAATACAAGCTCCAGGGCTATCTTTTCCCCGATACGTATGAGTTTACGACGTATTCCACAGCGCACGACGTAATACAAACAATGCTTACGCAATTTGAAAAAAAATATAATTCCGTAAAAAACGAAAACAAAACCGATATGTCGACGGACGAAATAATCACGGTTGCGTCACTCATTGAAAGGGAAGCCAAGGCAGACAACGAGCGGGCGCTTATTTCGGGCGTTATACAAAACCGACTTGAGGCGGATATGCCGCTTCAAATCGACGCAAGCGTGGTATACGTAATATCGAACGGACGCTATGAAACCGACAGGGTGTATTACAAGGACTTGGAAACGGACTCTCCCTACAATACGTATAAAAACACGGGTTTGCCGATAGGCGCAATATGTAACCCCGGGATAAAATCCATAGAGGCGGCAATGAAGCCCGCCGACCATTCCTATCTGTATTACAGAACGGATACCGAAAAAAACGACGGCAGTCATACGTTCAGTGAAACCTTTGCCGAACATAAGTCGAAATGAGGAAGCTATGAAAACATATATACTGGATCGCTTTGAGGAAAATTTTGCCGTTTTGGAAGCGGAAGACGGAACAACCGTGGATATTCCCACGGAAAGGATAAAAAACGCCGAAGAGGGCGACGTGGTAATTTTCGACGGGGAGCGATATATTGCCGACAAGGTGCGCACAAAAAAGCGAAGAGCGGTTATTGCGGAAAAAATGCGCCGCCTGTTTGACAAGAAAAATCCCGAATAAGGGTTTCGCGGAAAATTAACAAAATAAAAAGCGGTCGAACCCGACACGGATACGACCGCTTTTTTACGCAATTTTTTCTCTCGCAAAGTGTTTGAAAACAAAACCTCTCAAC
>CAZIQC010000283.1:0-2070 GCA_964541335.1 uncultured Oscillospiraceae bacterium | reverse complement strand
ACACACACAGAAACGGAGTGAATAGGCTATGAAGCTCTTTTCAAAAACGCGCAAATACGTTGCCGCGGTGCTTGCGGGCACGCTTCTTTTCACAAGCACGGCACAAACCCTTGCCGCCGAAACGTTTGACAACGGCTCGGCGGGCGGCTTTTCGTGCGTGGAAAATTCGGGCGCGGCAGTGCTTACGGGGGGAAGCAACTCGTACCTTAACATATCGCCCGCGGTAGAGGGCATTGAGGCGGTTGCCGTTTACGAAACCGCCGTTAAGGACGGCACCGCCGTTGAGCTGGAATATGATTTTAAAATAAACCAGCTTATGACCAACGACAACCGCATTGCGCGGATAACGCAAGGCACAACGGAGTTTTTGTGCATAAGCACCAAGGACGCGTGCCTTGTTTACCGCGGCGATTTGGTAATTTATCGCAATCTCACGGTAAACCGTTGGTACAGGCTTAAGATAACGTTCACTCCGACAAGCGGTGTATACGACATTTATCTTGACGGCGAGCGTATCGTAAAAAAGGAAACCGCCCCCAAGCTTGCAACCAACACCCCCGCGGTGCTCACGCTTTCGGCGAAATATGCGCCCGGCTTTGCAATCGATAATTTCAGCGCGGGGCATATACAAAAGCTTGCGGCGCTTTCCCTTGCGGGCGAGGGTGCGCTGTCGCTGCTTAACGGCGCGGCGGGCGAACAAAGCTTTGCCCTTACCGCTTATGACGAAAACGGCAACACCGTTGCCGCCGAAAAGCTTAACTGCGTTTATACCGTTTCGCCGAGCGAGGGCGTGGAGCTTGACCCTACGGACGGCGGCGTGCGCGTGCTCTTTTCGGAAACTGCGACGGCGGGCGATTACACGATAGAGGTTAAGTCGGGCGAAATTACCCAAACCGCAAAGCTAACATTGAAGCGCTACTTTGCCGCGGCAAAAAAGGTTACCCTGGAGGGCGAGCGCGTGGTTTCGTATGCACAGGGCGGCAACCGCTACAGCTATACGGCGCACGTTTTCGACCAAGAGGGAAACCTTATGGAAAATAAGGACATAATCTATTCGCTTGAGGGGGACGTGCCCGCCGCAATAAATATCGACGAGCACACCGGCACGCTTACCGTAAGTGCCGAGCTGCCCAAGGACACACCGAGTACCTTGCGCGCCGAGCTTCGGGAAAACCCGGGCATTTCGGCGGTGCGCACCGTAATTATGCAAGACAGCACCACCTATGCGAATGACAAAATTCGTTTTTCAACGCTTCTCGACTATCTCGACAATGTGAAGCTTTACGGCACAAACCCGAATAAGGACGTGCCGCTTATCGCAAACGCACTCGACAGCTACACAATGACACCCGCCGTATGGCAGGAGTCGGAGGATGTGAGCTTTGTTCCGACAGACCTGGCAAGCCAGGGCTACTACTATTCCACGCTGGACGCGCTCTATACCTTAACGGGCGACGAAGCCTACCGAGACGAGGTTGACAGCGTGTATCAATATTATCTCGATTATTTCCTTGCGGACAACGGTATGCCGCACTGGGGCGGACACCGCTGCCTCGACCTTGACACGCACACCGTGCATTACGGCTACGGTGCGCACCATGAGCTGAAAGGACATATGCCGTATTTTACGCCGTTTTTCAGGGTTGATTACGACAAGGCGTATACCATCGGCGTGGGCTGCTGGGATGTGTCCGTAACGGATTGGGACGACTTTGTCTTTAACCGGCACGGCAGCTATATAAAAACCGTTACGGACGAACAGCTTCGCGAGTACGGGAAAAACTATAAATACGAATATAAGACATATTCGCCGCGCCCGAGCACAAATCTGACGTTTCGCGCGGCATGTAACGATATATTGAACGCCAACGCCGAGCTTTACGCGCAAACGCACGACGATGTTTTCAAAAATTCGGCAATGAAGCTTTTGAACACCTACTGGAACTCGTCAAGCGACCTGCGCATAAATACGTATCAGTTCAGCACGGCGGGCGCCTGGGGCGCAAAGGACTTTGCCGGCACGTGGAACATTTGGGATGTGGACCGGTGGTGGCTTGAAAACCCCATGCC
>CAZIQC010000282.1:0-2079 GCA_964541335.1 uncultured Oscillospiraceae bacterium | reverse complement strand
GTACTTCTTTGTCAGCTCTTTGTCGGTAAACCAACCGTCGAAAGTACAGTCGTCTTTTTCGGGGGCTTTCGGCTCGGTTGCCTTTGCGTTTTTCTTCACAATTTGCTTGTCTATCGGTGCGGCACCGTTTGTTTCAAATGCTACGGTGTAGCGCGTGCTGCCGCCACCGCCGCCGGTTGTGGTGGGTCTGTTCGTAATGGAAAACGTAATCGTGGGATCTTGAATGTCCGTGTTCTCGCCGCACACCATATTTGTTTTAAGCTTTACCTTTCCTTCAAACGGCGCGGTCGGCGTGCCCGATATTGTGCCGTTCTCAAGCGTAAGTCCATCGGGGAGGGTTTCCCCGTCCGCCAATTCGATTGTGGCGGTTTCAGAGCGCACAAGGCGTAGCGTCAGCGGTGTAATCGCCGTTCCCACATAACCCGTCACAGTGTCGTCTTTAAGCGCAAACGACCACGTTGCATAAAGCTTCCACGTGTCCTCGGCGGTGCTGTCGTGTTTAACTTGCGTAACCTTTTCGTCCAAGGTCGTTCCGTCGTTGTTTTGCGTGGAATACCACCCGTTAAACTTATAACCCTCCAGCGCAAGGTCGCTCAAAGTAATCGGTGACACCTGTACGCCCGTCTTTGTATATGTCGTCGGGTTGGTATGTGCCACGTCAAGCGTGTTCAAATATTGCAAATTGTAGGTTTTGCTTTCCCACCCTGCGTAATATGTTTTATTATTTTCAAAAATCGTGGTCGGGCTTACATTCGCGGGAATGTTGTCGCAGGCGTACCGCGCCTCGTACCACCCCTTAAAAACGCAGCCGGTACAGGTCGGCTCGGCTACCGTCAGCCCTAACCCTTCACCGGTCGTACCGTAGCGAACGGCTGTGTCCCCGTCCCAACTGCCGCCGTTCGGGTCAAATTTCGGGTATTCGTCCCATATTGCATAAAGATGTACCGTATCCGTCGAAACGGAGGTATCGCTTCCGAAGTTGTACCGTCGCTCTTCGATAGCCGATAATCCCTCACCGGACCCGGATGACGTAACTTTGAATGCGTCTTCTCCGTTTTCCGTAACTGACCACCATTTAAAAGTGTGGTTTGCGTATTCGGGATTATCCGCCGGTACGTTGAGATACAGATATGTACTTGTCAAGTTGTGTCTTTCGGTCGAACTTTGTGCATATGTGTCAATATATCCGGGAACAAATTGCTTCTTGTCCGGGGTTACATTGTCTTGATAATGCCATACGACCCATCGCCCGAAAACAGGATAAAGCGTGTTATAATAAAAACCGTAATTTTCAACCCACACCTTTAAAAGCTTTGTCAGCCCTTCATTGCAAGTGCCGCTGTCATAATACCAACCGTTAAAGCCGTAGCCATCTTTTTCCGCTTTCGGCAGTTCTTTTTCGGTATCGGTTGCCGTGTCGAATGTAACCGTGTCGGTCATACCGTCAAGCGTGAATGTGACGATTTGTGCCAAAGCCGCCTCGGCACACCCAAGCAGTAAGCTGAGCGTTAAAATAATGCACATAAGTTGTTTTTGTCTTTTCATATCTCTTCTCTCCTTAAAAAATGTGTATATAAACCCTTGTCGGGATTTATTCACGCCGTCAATATATAAACAAGGTGGCGCATACCGTCGCGCACCGTGCGCAGGTGCGACCGCCCGTTCCTTTTGTCGCGGCGAAAAAAGGTCGGCACCTCGCGCAGTACATAGCCCGCGCGGCTTGAAACGGCAATCATCTCCGTGGCAAATTCCATCCCGCCGCACCTCAGCTTAAGCCTTTTGAAGCTCTCGCGGTTTATCCCGCGCAAGCCGCAGTGAAAATCGTAAATCGAGCATCGAAATTTCAACCGTCCCAGCAAGGATAAAAGCGGCACACCGAAATACTTATGCCAAAAGGGCATTGCCCCCTTTTCCATTTGAATAAAGCGATTTCCCACCACAATATCCGCACCGCCGCGCAACGCTTCCAAGAAAAGCTCCGAATGTTCAAAATCATAGCTCCCGTCACAGTCGCCCATAATTATATATTTCCCCGCGGCGGCGGCAATGCCGCCCCTGAGGGCATGTCCGTAGCCTTTT
>CAZIQC010000281.1:0-2093 GCA_964541335.1 uncultured Oscillospiraceae bacterium | reverse complement strand
CCTGTAGGGGAGCTGTCAGCGAAGCTGACTGAGGGGTTTTGTAAAAAGTCAGATGGATTTAAATTTATATGCTAAAATTAAATTTCAACAAATACTTCTTACCTATTACTTCAAATCAAACCCCTCCGTCACGGCTACGCCGTGCCACCTCCCCTAAATGGGAGGCGACTTATAACGCAGAAATTCACCGGATTATTTGCAATAGACCTTTATCAAATTGCTTTCTTCCGCAACAAGCTTATAGCCGGCATCAATGTACGGCTGTTCGATTTCGGCAATTTTCACCGCCGTCGTGTTTCTCAAATCCAAAACAAGGTAATCCGTGTCAATTTCGGAATGATAATACTGCTCGTAAATAACCTCACGCTGTGACAGCTTCGGCACAAAAAACGTTGACGCCGTTACGCTTGCATCTTCGGGAATTTCTTCGAGAATTTCGGTAATTCTGTCGTAATCGTCCTTATTTGAGCCGTATGCTATCGCATAATTTATAAATCTCGGATACATAAGCGAAACCATCATCACAAGGCTGACAAGTGCCGAGGTAAACGAAAGATAATTACGCTTCGCTTTTTCTTTTTCGGAAAGATTGATTACTGCCGCATAGAACAAAAACGCCGTTATTCCGAACGAATATTGCTTGCCGAGGTCGCACTGATAATAATAATCCGAAAGAAGATTTATCAGCATCGGGCAAAGAAGTATCAAGCGTGAAAATTTCTTTGACATAAACGGAAGCAGCGACAGCGGAACCAGCATTTGTATAACATAAAGCAGCTTGCCCGATTCCGTTGAAATCCCTCTGAAAAGCTCGTTTACAGCCAATATCGGGCTTTTGAAAATGTTTATCACAACGCTTGCAAGTCCCTCGTCGGAGAGCTTGAAATTTGAAAATCTGCCCGACATTATTCCCTCGCCGAAATGCGAAATATAATAGACGGCAAAGGCAAAATAAGCGGCTGAAAGTATCATCAGGACAACGCTTTTTTTAATCTCTTTTTTTGCCAAAAGCAGGTAAACCGCAAAGATAAACACATAAGCGAACGCTTCCTCCTTGACCGTAAAGGTGAGAAAAGCGAAGATAAAAAACGGAATATTTTTGCCCTTTTCGTAAAAATAAAACATCCACAGCAAAAACGGCAGTATAAAGCAATTCTCGTGAAAATCGTACATATTGCCGTAATTGATTGCCGGAAAAGCGAAATACGCGATTGTCAAAAACATTTTTGTAACGCCGTCAAGACCGTATTTTTTCATCAAAAGCATAAGCGGCACGGCACCGCTCAAAAGTATCAAAACCTGTCCGATTTCAAGCGTCATCGGGTACGGAAGAATGTAATAAACCGGCAAAAGCAGATACAAAACGGGAGAAAAATGCACCGCAAAATGCGAAAGCAAGCCGTCTCTTTCACAGGTTGAAAGCGGCTGAAAATGCTCCTTCAAATTATAAAAAATATTGCAAAAAATGCCGAAATCAAAATTGGGCGAATTGTAAATAAGTACCCTAAGTGCCATTATAATACAAACGAACGCCGTTAAAAAAAGGGCAAAGGCTCCTGCGGCTATTTTGCAAATATCGGAGCTTATTTTAAATTCCAGACCTGCAAGATACGCATACCTTGCCGCAAGAAAAATCACAAGCACAAAGCCGAGCAGAGCATAGCTGTTCGTCACCCTCATTGCCGCCTGAACGGAGAAAAGGAAAGCCGACGACAAAACAAGTATCGGCACAATTTTTATCTGCGAAAAAACGCTTTGAATAACGGTTTCAACCGCAAAGAAAACAGCGAAAACCGCAACAAAAACAACCGTACTTATCTCTTGAAACATACTTATGCCGACCGTTGTGCCCTTTGCGAAAAAGAGCATAACACAGCACATAAAAAGCCATGAGGAAAACAGCTTTGCAATCCATTCGCTTCCGACGGCTTTTAAAAATTTACTTTCTTTAAAACTCATCTTCACACCTCCGATATTAAACAACCGCCGATAAATACCTTGCAATTATCGGCGGTTTAGGCATCACATACTTTCGGGAACGGTTATGCGAAGCATTTCGAGAATATTTTTTATTGTGTCCTTAACGCAAACGC
>CAZIQC010000280.1:0-2103 GCA_964541335.1 uncultured Oscillospiraceae bacterium | reverse complement strand
AGTGGCGAATACATTTGTAGCAATTTTTGCAGTTGGATTTTTTCAGGGTTAAGCAGTCAGACACGGTTATGCCTCCTCAAGCTTATTTAATACTTCATTCTCAAAAAACTCCGCAAATTTTTCGCAGGTAATTCCCGTATGGCACACATCGTCAACCGTTACGGTAACGCCATCGCGGTTGCATTTGCCCTTGCAAAAGCTGCCGGCAAGGGTCACTTTGTCGCTGAGCCTGCGAGCCTCGATTTCTTTTTTGAAAAGCTCTACGATTTCGTGCGACCCCTTAAGGTGGCACGACGAGCCTACGCAAATTTCAACAATCATTTACTTCACCGCACCGAGAATATTTTTTTCGAAAAACTCCTTGGTGGAATCCGGCGTCACGGAGAAAAACTCTCCGTCAACGGTAACGCACACACCCTCGCGGCATTTTCCCATACAAAAAGTACCCGCAAGCTCCACCTTATCGCCGAGATTGTTCTCGGCGATAAGATATTGAAGCTGTTCCACGACCTGTCTTGACCCCTTTATATGGCAAGACGAACCGATACATACAGTTACATTCATAGTTAAATCCTCCTTATTCGTAATCTACAACGTCAATCCAAGAATTTAAAAATTCGCGCTCGTGTTCATTTCCTTTAACCGTTTGCGAAGCGGCAACTATCGGCATCCACTTTTGCACGTATTGCATAGCGGTATTGCTCTTTTCGCAAAACAGCTTAAGGTACTTCTTCGCGCCGTCAATATCTCCGTTAAGCCAAAAGAGAAGATATGTTCTTGCGGCATCCGCCGAGGCATTGCCCTGTGTGGCGTGCGACCAGTCGAGAATATACGGGGTAGAGTCCTCGGCAATAATAACGTTCGAGGGGTTAAAGTCCCCGTGACACAGCTTGTCGTGCTTGGGCATACCGTTAAGCCGCGTGTGCAGCTCGTAGCGCGTTGTGGCATTTAAATCCGTTTGGCTGATTTTGCCGTTCATTTTATCCTTAAGCTTGTAAAGCTTGGGACACTTTTTCGAGTGCATATCGATTTGCAAATCAACGAAAAGGTTGAGATACTCGTCCTTTTTCTCGGGATTTTCCGCCATAAGCTGTGCAAGCGTTTTGCCCTTTACGTATTCCGACACGATAGCCCACTTTCCGTCAACCGACGTAACCTCGCGAATTTTGGGAATGTTAAGCCCCGTTTCCTCAACGCGTGCCTGATTAAGCGCCTCGTTGAGAATATCCGCCTTGGAGAAATCCTCGTTAAATACCTTAAGGCACACGTCTCCGTCGCGGTACACGGTTTTGTTGTTTCTTACTGCGATAATTCTGTCAAGCTTCATTTTTAACCCTCCTCACATTTTTTTGCCCGCTTTTGCGGCTTTTTCCTTGCCGTAGTAAGCGTTAAGATACATTTGCTTTATTTCTTTCATAAGCGGATAACGCGGATTTGCGCCCGTGCACTGGTCGTCGAAGGCTTGCTCCGTCATTTCGTCGAGCCTGTCGAGGAAATCCTTTTCGTCAATGCCGTAATCGCGAATTGTTTTCTTTATGCCCACTCTTTCCTTAAGGTCGTTTACAGCGGCGATAAGCTTTTCAAGCTTTTCTTCGTCCGTCTTTCCGCCGAGCTTGAGATGGTCGGCAACCTCGGCATATCTTGCGAGGGTGTGCGGGTGGTCATACTGAGAGAATGTGCCCATCTTTGCGGGTGTTTCGGAAGCGTTGAAGCGGAGCACCTCTTCAATCATAAGTGCGTTGGCAACGCCGTGCGGAAGATGATGGAACGCCCCGAGCTTATGCGCCATAGAGTGGCACACACCCAAGAATGCGTTTGCAAATGCCATACCCGCCATTGTAGCGGCATTTGCCATTTTTTCACGCGCCTCAATGTCCGTTTGTCCGTTGTCGTAAGCGCGGGGAAGATATTTGAAAATGGAATCGAGTGCCTTTAGAGCAAGTCCGTCCGTATAATCGGTTGCAAGCATTGCGGCATAAGCCTCAAGCGCGTGCGTTACCGCGTCAATACCGGAAGCTGCTGTAAGTCCTTTCGGTGCGGACATATGGAAATCGGTATCAATAATAGCCATGTTCGGCATAAGTTGATAATCGGCAAGCGGAT
>CAZIQC010000279.1:0-2105 GCA_964541335.1 uncultured Oscillospiraceae bacterium | reverse complement strand
CATAAGTGCAATATCGTATGCACCGGAACAGTGCCCGTCGGCGTCAAGCCCGTTGCAATTTACAAAGTGTGTGTCCTTCATTCCGAGCTTTGCCGCACGCTTGTTCATTAAATCGACAAATGCTTCGCAGCTTCCGCAAAGATGCTCCGCCAAGGCTACGCAAGCATCGTTGCCGCTGGAAACGGCAACGCCTTTCAAAAGGTCGTCAACGCTCATTTGTTCGCCCGTGTCGAGAAAAATTGTGCTTCCGCCCATACTTTTGGCATATTCGCTTGCAGTGACCACGGTGGAATAATCGATGTCGCCGCGCTCAATGGCTTCCGCAACAAGAAGCATTGTCATAATTTTTGTAACGCTTGCGGGGGGCAGTGACTCGTGGGAGTTTTTTTCATATATAACCTTTCCGCTGCCCGCTTCCATAAGCAGTGCTGCCTTTGCCGACAAGGCGGGCTGTGCGCTTGCCTGAACGGAAGAAATGCAAAATACAATATTTAAAAGTATACAAAAGAATTTTTTCATACAGCTTCTCCGTTTTCTTTTTATTCGGTACAAACCGTCACCGTAAAATATATTCGTCCGAAATCGGTATATGCCGAAAATATTTTGTAGCAAAAAAGGAGAATTAACGATAGCATAAGCGCGGGCAACGAAAAAAGGTGTTCCCCTTTTTTCGTTGCCCGCGCCGTTAAATCATATTGCAATCGGTTAAATAAGTCCGTAGCCCTTGGAAATTCTGTCGGAATAATAGCTTTCGTCCTTTTCTTCATCGACGAGTACATCATCTTCGATAATTTCATCGTAAAGCTTGTCTTCCGAAACGTCGGCCATTTCCGCATATGCGCGATCGGTCATTTTGTCAAACAATTTTTCCGCACCGTTTTTCTTCATAAAAACAACCTCCCGAATAAATTTAGAATATCTCGAAAATTAAATTTTATTCCAAAACAATTGCTTCCGAATTGCTGCTGTTTTCAACTACGGACAAATTGTGTGCCGAAGAAGAGTCTTGCGGTTTTTGAAGGCTTGATTTATTGCTATTATGCGAGGCGTCGGTTGCTTTGTCGTCAATGCTTGCTTGATTGACGTTCTTTTTATCAACCGAGTCGGCGGATGACTTGCCGGATGGCGATTGCGAACTCCGCGTTGTGTCGGCGGTGCTTTGCGTGCTCTTTTTTACGGTGCTTTTTTTTGCGACACGGGCACTTTCGCCGTTGCCTTTGTCGGCTTCGCCGTCGGTCGCCGTTGTTGAGGATTTTGCCGCGGTGCGGCTCAGAACGGTGTCGTCCTCGTCGTCAGAGCTATCCTCGGTATCGGAAGCGGAGGAAACGGTACTTTTTTTGTCGATATTGCTTTTGGTGGGTGCAAGCGAGTCTTCATCGGCAATTTCATCGGTTTTCGACTTTTCGGCGGTTTTAACCTCATTGTCACCCGTAGGAACGGGCGTTGCGGTGAAGAACATATATGCGCCTATAAAAAACACCACAAATACCAAAATAAAGCTTAAAAACGTAACAAGAGCCGTAAGGCGTGTTTTACCGCCCTTCCTTTTCTTGGACGAACGCCCGCTTTTTTGGGAAGCGTTGTTGAAAGTGCCGTCAACAAGGCTGTCAACCGTTATATCATCGTATTTTTTTCTCAAATCGCGCGTATCGTCTTTATTTTGTACCATAGCATAGCCCCCTTACAATTCCATTATATCATTTTTATGAAACAAGTAAAGATATTTTTTAATGTTTTTATCTTTAAATTTAAGCTTAAGCGCTTTTTCGTAGTAGAACAACTGCTTTTCGTATTTTTTTACGATTTGCGCGGGATTGTCGTAAACATCGGTTTTATAGTCAACCAATACGACAGAACCGTTTTCTTCGAAAAAGCAGTCTATAACGCCCTGAACGCAAATTTTTTCGCCGGATGGTGCGGCTGTGCCGAGCATTTCGGAATCAACGAAAATAACAAACGGCTCTTCGCGATATAATTTTTGTGCGTTTTTCATACGTGCCGCAAGAGATGATGACAAAAACGCGTCGATTTTTTCGTCATCGATAACAGCGTGTTCGTCGTTTGTAAGAAGTCCTTTCAGTAAAAGAAGGTCGCGCTGAGAACGA
>CAZIQC010000278.1:0-2109 GCA_964541335.1 uncultured Oscillospiraceae bacterium | reverse complement strand
TAAGCCGTCTCGCACATCAGGCAAGGCACGGCTCATAATAACACTCATCGCATAATCGATAAATGCTTCCTTCATTCTTTTTTCTATGTTTACGTCCACTATGGTTTGCGTTTCGAGGTGCTCCTCAAAATGAGAATCCTCGTATTTTTTATTTTTTTTAGCCATAATTTTCCTCCGTTTTTTTTGCTTGGGTTATACCTGATTTTAAACATCGAGCAGTGCTTTTCCGTTCGGCATTTCGCTTTTAACGGAATAATTTTTATTAAAAAGTAAGATTAAATTTTTACCCCCGCATAAAATCATATATCGAGATTTTGCACATACTGCGCGTTTTCCTCTATAAAAATTCTTCTCGGTTCAACCTCGTCTCCCATAAGAACGGAGAATATGTCGTTTGCGCGCTCGGCATCATCCATTGTTACCTTTAAAAGTATTCTGTTTTTCGGGTCCATTGTCGTTTCCCAAAGTTCCTCGGGATTCATCTCGCCGAGACCCTTGTATCTGCTTATATCAACCTTTGCCTTTTCATCGCCGCCCTTAAATTCCTCGCTTATTAAATCTCTTTCCTCGTCACTGAATGCCACCCTTTGCTTTTTTCCGCGCGTAAGCTTATAAAGCGGCGGCTTTGCGAGATAAATGTGTCCTTCTTCTATCAACGGACGCATAAATCTGAAAAAGAATGTAAGAAGCAGCGTTTGTATATGTGCACCGTCAACATCGGCATCGGCCATAATTATTATTTTGTCGTATCTGAGCTTTTCAAGATTAAATCCCTCTCCTATTCCCGTACCGAGCGCCTGTATAACGGGCGTAAGCTTATCGTTGCCGTAAACCTTGTCGGGGCGTGCCTTTTCCACGTTAAGCATTTTACCCCAAAGAGGAAGTATTGCCTGATACTTGCTGTCTCGGCCGTTTTTTGCGGAGCCGCCCGCCGAATCTCCCTCCACGATGTATATTTCGGTTTTTGTGGGGTCTTTCACTATGCAATCAGTCAATTTTCCCGGAAGCGACGAACTCCCGAGCGGGGTTTTTCTTGTTGCTTCGCGTGCTTTTCTTGCGGCTATTCTCGCTCTTGAAGCAAACATTGCCTTTTCTATTATCGCTTTTCCGACGGACGGATTTTCCTCCAAAAAGTCGGTAAGCTTTTCCTTTACCATATTTTCAACAAGGGTTCTCATATCGGAATTACCGAGCTTGGTTTTTGTTTGCCCTTCAAACTGCGGTTCCTCCAGCTTTACGGATATTATGCTTATGATACCCTCTCTTACGTCGTCACCGGTAAGCTCCTCGTCCTCTTTCATAAGCTTGTATTTTTTAGCATAATCCACAAGCACCTTTGTAAGTGCCGCCTTAAAGCCCGTTTCGTGCGTGCCGCCCTCTGTGGTGGAAATATTGTTTGCAAATGATTCTATAACCTCGTCATATCCGTTGTTCCACTGAACGGCAACCTCTGCAAAGCTTCCGTTTTTTTCGCCGCTTACGTAAATAACCTCTTCGTTAACGCTTAACAAATCGCTCTTTTTTTCTTTCTTTTTTTCAAGCAAATAAGAGGCGAAATTTTTTATGCCGCCCTCATAATGAAGTACCTCTTTTGTGGGATTTTCCCCTCTCATATCGGTAAATATTATCTTCACACCGCCGTTTAAAAACGCCTGCTCGCGCAATCTTTTGAGAAGCACGTCGTACTCGTACACGGTTTCTTCGAATATTTCGTCATCGGCCCAAAATGTTATTTCCGTACCGGTGGTGTCCGTTTTTCCCACGGTGTGCACCTCTCCGTCGGGAACTCCTCTTTTATAGCTTTGATACCATATGTTTTCGCCGTCGTACACTCTTACTTCAAGCTTTTTCGAAAGCGCATTTACAACGGACGCTCCCACCCCGTGAAGACCGCCCGACACCTTGTATCCGCCGCCTCCGAATTTACCGCCGGCGTGAAGCACCGTGAAAACAACGTCGATTGTGGATACACCCATTTTCGGATGTATGCCGTGCGGTATGCCGCGCCCGTTATCCTTAACCGTTACGGAATTGTCCTCATTGAGAGTAACTTCTATTTGTGTGCAATAGCCCGCCAGTGTTTCATCTATACTGTTATCCACTATTTCG
>CAZIQC010000277.1:0-2115 GCA_964541335.1 uncultured Oscillospiraceae bacterium | reverse complement strand
TCCCAATCGTTAGATTTTTGGTCTAACTTTTGGGGTTCGGTTCAGCTTTTCACTTCCTTTTTATCCTTTCGGAAAGCTCGTCCGAATTTTTACTTTATAACCGTTTTCCCCATCATATACGGAACAAGCGCCTCGGGGATTGTTACCGTGCCGTCTTCATTCTGATAATTTTCGAGAATTGCGGCAACCGTTCTGCCCACAGCCACTCCGCTGCCGTTCAATGTGTGAACATACCGAGCCTTTCCGCCCTGTTCATCCTTGAACTTTATATTTGCGCGCCGCGCCTGAAAATCCTCGAAATTACTGCAAGATGATATTTCCACATATCTCCCGTAGGATGGCATCCATACCTCAATATCGTATTTTTTCGCCGCGGTAAAGCCGAGGTCGCCTATACAAATCCTTACCACTCTGTACGGAAGACCCAGCCCCTGCAAAACCATTTCCGCATCGTGCGTAAGCTTTTCAAGCTCCTCGTACGAGTCTTCCGGTCTTGTAAACTTAACAAGCTCCACCTTGTTGAACTGGTGCTGACGAATAAGTCCGCGTGTGTCGCGTCCGGCACTGCCCGCCTCCGCACGGAAGCAAGCCGTATATGCCACGTGCTTTATCGGCAAGGTGCTCCCGTCGAGAATTTGCTCGCGATACATATTCGTAACGGGAACTTCCGCCGTGGGAACGAGGAAATAATCCGTACCGGCTACCTTGAACGCATCCTCCTCAAACTTGGGAAGCTGACCCGTTCCGATCATAGAATTTCTGTGCACCATAAAGGGTGGGAACACCTCCGTATAGCCGTGCTTATCGGTGTGTGTGTCAAGATAATAGTTTACAACCGCTCTTTCAAGCTTTGCTCCGAGGTCCTTGTATACGGTAAAGCGTGTTCCCGTAATTTTTGCGGCGGTGTCGGGGTCGAGTATTCCCAGGTCCTTGCCTATATCCCAGTGCGCCTTGGGTTCAAAGGAAAAGTTTTTCGGTTCTCCGAAGCGGCGTATCTCCACATTGTCCTCGTCGGTGTCGCCGTCGGGAACATCATCGGATGGTATGTTCGGTATTGTAAGCATTATTTTGTTAAGCTCCGCCTCAACCTCGCGCGTTTGCGCGTCTATCGATTTTATTTTTTCCGAAATTTCTTTCATTTCGGCAAATACTGAGGTTGTATCCTTGCCCTCTTTTTTCATTGCGGGGATAAGCTTTGTAACCTCGTTTTGCTTTGCTTTCATTCCCTCCGCTTCGAAAAGGAGCGCGCGGCGTCTGTCATCCAAAGCCAGAACAGCGTCAATATCCACGTTTTCTTTTCTGCGTGACAGGGCTTTTTTCACGCGCTCGGTTTCTCCTCTTATAAGCTTTAAATCCAACATTTTATAAACTTCCTTTCGTATAATTATCTTTCTTGCAATAAATCCGTAATTCGCGTTAAATCGGCAACGGAATAATACTCGATTTCTATTTTGCCTTTGTTCTTACCCTTTACGCGCACTTTCGTCCCGAATTTTTCGGACATTTGCTGTTCTATTTCGGGATACGCGCTTGTTTTCGGGGACGGCTTCGCCTTTTTTTCAACCGCCTCGTTTTTCACAAGCGCCTCCACCCGGCGAACGCTGAAGCCCTCCTCGGCGATTTTTTTCGCCGCGGCAATTCTTTGCCTGCCGCTCTCCATTGAAAGAAGCGCTCTTGCATGCCCCATTGTAAGCTTGTTTTGGGCAAGCATTTCCTTTATTTCGTCCTCAAGCGATAAAAGTCTGAGCGTATTTGCCACGCTGCTACGGCTTTTCCCCACTCTTTCGCTCACCTTGTCCTGTGTCATCGAAAATTTTTCCATTAAGGTTTTATAGCCCATCGCTTCCTCTATTGGGTTTAAATCCTCTCTTTGCAAATTTTCTATCAATGCCACCTCGGCAACTTGTTTTTCGTCGTATTCGCGCACAATTGCCGGAATTTCCTTTAATCCCGCAAGCTTTGCGGCACGCCAGCGTCTTTCACCCGCTATTATATCGTAATAGCCGTTTCTTCCGCGCGATACTATTATCGGTTGAATTATGCCGTGCTCCGCCACCGAGCTTGCCAAGGCTTGAAGCTGCTCCCTGTCAAAATGCTTTCGCGGCTGGTCGCGTC
>CAZIQC010000276.1:0-2132 GCA_964541335.1 uncultured Oscillospiraceae bacterium | reverse complement strand
TCCTTCGGCACGGAGATGATTGTTTCTCCCATAACCTCTCCCGCCGACAATATCACGCACCGCGGCTGTGCAAGAACGTATCTTCCCGATGGGTTGTGGTACGATTTCTTCACGGACGTGCGCTACAGCGGCGGAAGAACGATGAATATGTACCGCGACATATCCTCCATACCCGTGTTGGTAAAGGCGGGCGGCATTGTTCCGATGACACGGCTTACACATATAAACGATACCGAAAATCCCGCACTGCTTCACGTTAAAGTATATCTCGGGGCGGACAATGCCTTTGATATGTACGAGGACGACGGAATTTCCGACGCATATAAGAGCGGTGCATATAAAATCACGCATATGGAGCTTTCTTCGGGGAGCGATGCCGTATTTAAGATTAGCGCGGCGGATGGAAATTTCGCCCCCGTAGAAAATCGCGAATATACCGTTGAATTTATCGGCATATCGGAGTACGGCGACATCGCCGTTACATCCGACGGAAAGGCTGTCGATTTTACCGTTGAAAAAAGTGCCGCGGGGCTTTCGGTGTGCTTTGATGACACAAAAAAGGATACAACCGTTGTTATTAAAAACATAAATACAAGCAACGTAAACCGCACCGACGAAATGCTGCAAACGCTGTTGGAGCGCGCGGCAGTATATTCTCCTCTAAAGGATAAGCTCTATGATAAATTAACCGCCGCGGATGTATCAATTTGTCAAAAACTGTCCCTGATTGCGACGGAAGAACTTGACGAAAATTTCAAATCCGCGCTTGTCGAAATAATTGCCGCGGAAATATGACAATGAGGCTCGCACAGATACTTGAGGCACGGACAAGGCATTGAAAACAAGGTTTCGGATATATAACTAAATTAAGATGTCCCCCGCCTTAGAGGCGGGGGACATCTTAATTTTTTCAGTGGGAGTACAATCTCCCACTGAAAACGTTGAATGACGGGGCTAACGCCCCTTATTGAACCGCTTTTTTCCCGATAACGTGTATGTTGCACGAAACGTATCAAAGCACGGTTTCAAGCTCGGGATTTTCGGAAAAATGCTTCAGCATTACCATAGGCTCGGTTGCAGAGGTGTTCGTAATCGCAATACCTTTTTTCGCGGCATTTTCCGTAACGAAAAACTCGTCGTTCGTAAGCTCGCCGTAGCGGATAAGCGTGGGTGTTTCTATATCCCACACGCCGAATTTTCCTCTTCCCTGCAAAAGAATAAATCCGTATGCCGCCGCATCCTTAATCACAGCCGTTTGTCCCGGGTTTACGGTAAGACGTTTTGCCGAAACTTCTTTGCACTTATAGCAAATCCACTCCTCGGTAAAACTCTCGTTTGAGCTTATCGTTAAAGGCTTCATAAAACGATTTTTGCTGAAATTCGGATCGATATTTTTCTCCCAATCAATCACGTCTACCAGGTAATCGTAATTTCCCTTTTCCTCCTCGGGGCAGTTTTTCCACAAAAGCTCCTCGGATACGGTATGCCCCCCGTGAAGCACCGACTGATACATTGCGTAAACGTCGCTTGCAAACTGCGGCTCGTACGTACACAGGCTTGCCGGCGCGTGAAGAACTCCCGGCGGCACGTCCCACCCCGTGTCGAGCGTAATTTTGTACGCCTGTGAAAGGTCAAGAATTTTATTGTCGCCCTCCGTAAATTTCATAAGAGCATTCTTAACGTCTTCTTTTGTTGTTTCGGGTCTTAATCCGAAATAAGTATGCCCGAATTCGCCCTCATAGTTATTGCATTGTGACGGGAAAAAATACATTTCGGGCTTTCCCGCTTCGCCGACACGTGCGGCGTGCTCTTCGCGGTGGTGAATATGGTGCGGAAGCGGTCCGAGATTATCGAAAAATTTAGAAAACATCGGCCATTTTTTGTATTTGTTCCACAATTCTTCACCGATTATTTCGCCCTTAAGCTCGTCAATCGCATCGCGGAGCAGTGTTCTTTCGTTTCCACTGCGCGATACTATATAGCTTAAGCCCTCATCGGCGGGCGTTCCGGGACCGTTGTCGGCGGGTGTTGTCGACGAAAACCACCTTTCGTCAATTCCGCCGCGCTCCTGCCCAAGAACATAGTAATCATCGGGGTGAAGCTTAATTCTCTTTGCGGGGCGGCAAAAAGCG
>CAZIQC010000275.1:0-2166 GCA_964541335.1 uncultured Oscillospiraceae bacterium | reverse complement strand
TATGCGAGAATGTTTCTCGGGCAAATGGAAAAGCCCGAGGTCGACTCCATAGACGGCTTAAGCCCCGCAATAAGCATTGACCAAAAAACAACAAGCAAAAATCCGCGCTCCACCGTGGGCACCGTTACGGAAATATACGACTATTTGCGACTTTTGTACGCAAATGTCGGCGTTCCGCACTGCCCGAAGTGTCATAAGGTAATATCTCAGCAAACGGCCGATCAAATAACCGACAAGGTGCTTTCCCTGCCCGAGGGCAGTCGCGTGCAGGTTTTGGCGCCTATGGTGCGTGCCAAAAAAGGCGAGCACAGGCAAATTTTCGAAAACGCGCGCAAAAGCGGCTATGTGCGTGTGCGCGTTGACGGCATAATTTACGACATAGGCGAAGAACCCGACCTTGAAAAGCAAAAAAAGCACAGCGTGGAAATAGTGGTGGACAGGCTCGTCGTGCGCGACGGAATACGCAGTCGCCTTGCAGGCTCCGTGGAAACGGCACTCGCACTTGCCAAGGGCACGGTTGTGATGCTTTGCGGTGAAGATGAGGAGCTTCGCTTCAGCACAAATTACGCCTGCGAGGATTGCGGCATAAGCCTTGACGAGCTTACCCCGCGTATGTTTTCTTTCAACAATCCTCTCGGTGCGTGTCCCGTTTGCGGCGGTATCGGTATGTTAAAGCGCGTCGACCCGTCGCTTGTGCTGGTGAGCGACGAGCTTACAATAGAGGAGGGCGCATTTTCCGTAAGCGGCTGGCGCGCCGCCGATAAGGACGACAGCGTGGCGCACGCTGTATATTCGGCACTGGCGAAAAAGTACGGCTTTGGGTTGAACGTTCCCGTAAAAAAGCTCCCGCGCGAGGTTGTGGATATAATTCTTTTCGGCACGGGAAGCGATGAAATAGAAATACACCACCGCGGAAAAACAGGTGTGCGCGTATACAAAACGCGCTTTGAGGGCTTGGTAAACAACCTCCAGCGTCGCTACGACGAAAGCACAAGCGAATGGACAAAATTCGACATAGAGCGGCTTATGCGCGAAATTCCGTGCAATGCCTGCGGCGGAAAAAGACTTCGCCCCGAAAGCCTTGCGGTAACGGTGGGCGGCAAAAACATTGACGAGGTTTGCGCGCTTCCCGTTACAACCGCGCGCGACTTTTTCGACAAGATAAAATTCGGAAAAAAGGAAAAAATAATAGCCGAGCAAATTATGAAAGAAATCAAGGCGCGTATCGGCTTTTTAAATACCGTCGGCTTAGGCTATCTCACAATGTCGCGCGCGGCGGGCACGCTCTCCGGCGGCGAGGCACAGCGCATACGCCTTGCAACGCAAATCGGCTCGGGGCTTATGGGCGTTTTGTATATTCTCGACGAGCCGAGCATAGGTCTGCACCAACGCGACAACGGCAAGCTTATCGCGGCACTTAAAAACCTGCGCGATATGGGCAACACCCTCATCGTGGTCGAGCACGACGAAGACACTATGCGCGAAGCGGATTATATTGTGGATGTGGGACCCGGTGCGGGCGTGCACGGCGGCGAAATTGTGGCGGCGGGCACGCCCGCGGAAATAATCGCCTCACCCGCCTCGATTACGGGCGCTTATCTCAGCGGCAGAAAAAAAATCCCCGTTCCCGAAAAACGCCGCAGCGGAAACGGAAAATATCTGCGCATAGTAAAAGCAACGGAAAACAATCTTAAAAATATAAGCGTAAAAATCCCCTTGGGCGAGCTTGTGTGCGTAACGGGCGTTTCCGGCTCGGGCAAAAGCTCGCTCATAAACGAGGTTTTGTACAAGCACCTTGCCTGCAAGCTTAACCGCGCCAAGCTTATCCCCGGCAAGCATAAAAATATAGAGGGTGTCGAACATCTCGATAAGGTTATAGATATCGACCAATCGCCCATAGGTCGCACGCCGCGTTCAAACCCCGCCACATATACGGGTGTTTTCGGCGATATACGCGAGCTGTTCTCAGCCACTCCCGAGGCAAGGGCGCGCGGCTACGGCGCGGGCAGATTCAGCTTTAATGTGCGCGGCGGGCGGTGCGAAGCGTGCTCGGGCGACGGAATAATAAAGATAGAAATGCACTTTTTGCCCGACGTTTACGTGCCGTGCGAGGTGTGCAAGGGCAAACGCTACAATCGTGAAACTTTGCAAGTTAAATATAAAGGT
>CAZIQC010000274.1:0-2167 GCA_964541335.1 uncultured Oscillospiraceae bacterium | reverse complement strand
GTCGGCTCTTGACAGGGAGGCTCTTTCTCGCGGAACAAGCGTTTACCCTACGGGAAGCGTTATCCCAATGTTGCCGACACGGCTTTCAAACGACCTGTGCTCGCTGAACGAGGGGCAAATTCGATTGACGCTTTCCGCATTGATTGAATTTGACAAAAGCGGAAACGTTGTGGAAAGTACCTTTTGCAAGTCATATATAAAAAATAAAAGACGTATGACGTACGGCGAGGTATATTCCGTTTTGACAAATGATGAAGAGAGCGAAAAATACGAAATACCGCCCAAAATTTCAAAAATGCTGTCGGTGATGTATGAATTGTATACAAAACTGAAAGAAAAATCGACACGGCGGGGCAGTATCGAATTTGATTTTCCGGAGGCAACCGCCGTGCTCGATAAAAACGGAGTCCCGACGGACATTGTAATCAGGGAAAATACATTCGCAAACGAAATGATTGAGGAGTTTATGATCGCGGCAAATACCGAAGCGGCACAATTTTTGCAAAAAAACAATGTCGCGGCGATTTATCGCACACACGGAAAGCCAAACGCCGAAAAAATGGCAAGCGTGCAAAAATTTATGATAAATTCAGGCTTGCCGAAGCTTAACACACTGAATGAAATGCTTGAGGCTGTGCGCAATACGCAGCTTGAAGCCGTCGTTTCGACAATGCTTTTACGCAGTATGGCAAAAGCCTGCTACAGCACGCAAAACAGCGGACATTACGGACTTGCACTCGAAAGCTATTGCCATTTCACGTCGCCGATAAGAAGATATCCCGATTTGTTTTGCCACCGTGTTATAAAGGCAATACTCGAAAGCGATGAAAAAGCAAAGAAAAAAGCCGAAACCGCCGCCGAAGCCGTAGCAATAACCTGCAGCGAACGCGAAACCGCTGCCGCACTTTGCGAAAGAGATACACTCGATATGAAAAAAGCGGAGTATATGCACCGCTTTATCGGCAATGAATATATAGGACACATATCCTCGGTCACAAGCTTCGGATTTTTTGTAATGCTGACCAACACCGTTGAGGGCTTGGTTTGTCTTGAAAGACTTGAAGACGATTATTACATTTATAATGAAGAAAATTTCACATTAACGGGAAAACGCTGCGGGCGTATTTTTTCAGTCGGCGATAAGGTTCGCGTGCGTTTGTGCTCGTCTGACAAAAAGACAAGAAGAATAGATTTCGAATTACTTGAGGGAGGCGTTAAACGTGGAACAAAATCAAAAAAGAAAAATAATTGCGCAAAACAAAACCGCTCATCACGAATTTTTCATAGAAGAAAAGGTCGAGGCAGGCATTGAGCTTTACGGCACCGAGGTTAAATCGCTTCGAATGGGAAAGGTTAATTTAAAAGAAAGCTATTGCGAAATAGACGGCGGTGAGCTTTTTGTTCACGGAATGCATATTTCCCCCTACGAAAAGGGAAATATATTCAACAAAGACCCGTTGCGTCCCAAAAAGCTTCTTATGCACAAAAGAGAAATAATGCGCCTGCTCGGAGTTGTAAAGCAAAAGGGATTTACGCTGATTCCGCTTGATGTATATTTAAAAGGGCAAAGAATGAAAATGACCGTTGCCGTCGCACGCGGAAAAAAGCTTTACGATAAAAGAAACGATGCCGCACGCAAGGACGCCGCACGGGCTATAGAGCGCACAATCAAGGAGAGAAACGCGCAACCGTAAAAAAAGAATTTCGACAATTTACATTGTTATTCGCCTATTGACTTTTTTTCTTTTTGGTGTATAATAAGATGTGTTATACGGGGACGTTCAGGCTTCGACGGGGATATTGAAGCAGGAGAAGCGAGCCGCAGTGGGAGCTGCGTTAAAATCCCGACTTTAAATTTAAACGCTAACAAGAATTTAGCTTACGCTGCCTAATTAGGCGGCCGTTCTTACCGAAAGGACCACGGTTCGGATAAGAGCGTCACACAGTGGTGAACGTGCCGCGGTTAAGCTTTGCGCCGCGCATGACAAATGAAGCTACCGAACCCGCAAGGTTGTCTTTCACCGTGCGGCAGAGGGAATGAAAAAGGAAAGACTGCGCTCGGAGAGGCTCGTGTGAATGTATTTTCGGACAGGGGTTCAATTCCCCTCGTCTCCACCATACCGAGTGTTCTTACAGAACCTGAAAGGTTTTGTATGACACTCGGTTT
>CAZIQC010000273.1:0-2171 GCA_964541335.1 uncultured Oscillospiraceae bacterium | reverse complement strand
CTTATCTTCAACCACACCCATGCCGGTTTCCTCAACCGCCATTTTTGCCAGGGGAATACGCTGCTTGTTTGCGGCGGAAGCTGCCGCAAAGAAAATCTTGTCCACCTGCTCTTGCGTATACGTGGCAAATACCTTTTGTGCTTCTCTTACCTCCGATATCGTCGCCTCAAGTGCTTCGACGCTATCGACCGTTCTTCTTTCCTTGTCCATTTATACAGACCTCCTTAAACATTTCTTATTTGCTTGCTTAAATGCGCCAATGAAAGCGCGATGTTTTCGTACCGAACGGCCACGCCCTCCGGTACGGACAGCTTGCTCGCGGCAAAGCTCCATATTGCCTTGATACCGCACGAAAGCGCGGTGTCGCAAACCGCTTGCGCGGCACTGTCGGGAACGGTTAAAATCACAATTTTAACCTTGCTTGAAGCGCAGTATGCACCCAGCTCCCGCAACGGAAATATCGGTTTCCCGCCGGCGGAAAGGACCTTTTCGCACACCTTAATGTCGAAAGCCGCGCCGATTTCAAGCCCGTATTCCGAAAATCCGCCGTAATCGAGAATTGCCGTGCCGAGCTTGCCCGCACCGATGATAACGGCTCGCTCCGGGTCGGAATATCCCAAAAAATTTTCTATCGAGCTTATAAGCTCCTTTGTCGCATAGCCTATTTTCGGCTTGCCGGCACCGCTCACCGCGCACAAATCCTTGCGCACCTGCACCTCGCCAAGCCCAAGCCCGCGTGCAATCGCGGCGGAAGATATGTTCGGATTTTCGGCGGCATCGATACCGCGCAAAAAGCCGAGATATTTCGGCAAACGACCCATTGCGGCTTTTGATACATCCGCTCTGTTCAAATACATCACCCCCCAAGCAAATCCACTTTTTTTGTTTACGATAACATAATAACACAAAAAATCAAGCTTGGGAATTGTTTTTATCGCATATCGGTAATGTATATATCGATATACCCGCGACCGATTACGAGAAAAGCTCGCGCTTAACCTTGCAAAGCTCGGATATAAACATATTGTCAAGCTCGGTCAGGCGATAATCGCGGCGGTGAATTATCAAGTCGCGGTAAAGCTTTTTGTTTTCATCGCATTTTTTCGTAACAAGTCCGTACCGCTCCAAAAGGTTGGACGGAACGGGCGACGACCACATAAAGGTTTCACGGTTTTTCGCCAACAGCTCAAACTGGCTTGCCCGTTCGAACACGAATATTCGCCGCCGTATATTGTCGGGCAGTTCTTCCTTTTTAACCTCGGCGAACGGAAGCGACGGCACAAAGGGGTCTGCGTGCGCGATTTCGATGTAATGCTCCAAATCGGCATAGGTTATGTTTTTTATCCTTGCGAGCGGGCAATCGCGATTCATCACAAGTGTGTATGAAAACTCGGTTATAAGCTCGTAGGTAAGCCCCTTTTCCTCGAACATATCCTTATAATATTTATCGAAATGTTCCGCATAGCGTATAATGCCGAGCTTGTAGTCCGCTTCGAGAATGTTTCGCACCGCGCGCTGAGAATTTGTTTCCTTATAAAATATTTCCGCGTCAGGCTCGTTTTTAAGCGCAAGCGAAAATTCGGAAAACGCCGCGGAAATATAGCTCGCCCGCGGAACGGATATGGAAAAACGCTTTTTCGTGAGCGAATTTTTCCTGAAAATCCCCTCAACCTCATCAACCTGCTTTAAAATTTTGTTCGCATACGATAAGAAAATTTCTCCCTCGGGAGTGGGGAGCATACCCTTTGCGCTTCGCGTAAAAATCTCCACCCCGAGCGACACCTCCAGCTCGCGAATTGCGCGGCTGAGGTTCGGCTGATTCATCAAAAGCACCTCGGCGGCTTTGTTTATGGAGCCGCACCGCGCCACCTCGATAGCGTATTTCATATGAAGAATATTCATAAAAGCACCTGCCCAAGCGTTAAAATTAACGAAAAACAACATATTATTTCGTAAAAACGACTTTTACGACCGTATTATATCATTTTTTAAAAAATAAATCAATATGCGGCAAGAAATAAACTTTGGCAAAATTCAAAAAAATTTTTATCTTATAGTTTACAAGAAATTGCAATGCAGATTTTGCTTTTGGTTGCATTTTAAAAAAAACGTGATATAATGAGGTTAATCGTGAAACGATTAAGCCCGGCGATATAAATTCCCGGCGGAAT
>CAZIQC010000272.1:0-2175 GCA_964541335.1 uncultured Oscillospiraceae bacterium | reverse complement strand
AAAAGATTATTCCGAACACTACGACCGCCGCTATTCCAAAGACGAGGCAAAGGACAAAATAATGTCAAAACTCGGCGAAATGATGGACGGTGCAGACCCAAACGAGCGGGAAATATTGAAAACCGCAATGCGGAAACTGGAGAACGTGTAATGCCTTTAACAGCAGAAAGCGAAATCCTTGGAGAAAATGTTTCGCTTACGCAAGCACAACAGGAATATAAAGAGGCTGTGGATATTTTCCCCGCTTTGCATAAATACCAAACTGAGCATACCGCAATAAATCTGCAAAAACTCTGTATTGAAATAGCGGAATTTTGTCAAAAGATATATGCAAGCACTCAAAACGAACACGAACGAGAAATTTATTATGCGGTTCTCGGAAAGGTCGTAATCAAAAAAATAATTTGACTACTTTTTGACTACTTCAACGCGCTACAAACGCAAACATTTTTAGACAAACAAAAACACTTTAGGCAAAGAGAAAACCCCGCAAAAACGCCGTTTACAGCATTTTTGCGGGGACTTTGTTATGGCGGAGAAGGAGGGATTTGAACCCTCGCGCCGGTTTCCCGACCTACGCCCTTAGCAGGGGCGCCTCTTCGACCTCTTGAGTACTTCTCCAAAAAATCGATTTAAAGATTAAATCTTCATATTATTCATTTGCAACCCTTGCCTGCGCACAGGCAAGGATCACTGTGGCGGAGAAGGTGGGATTCGAACCCACGGCTCTTACGAGTCACCGGTTTTCAAGACCGGCTCCTTAAACCGCTCGGACACCTCTCCAAAATCCGACCTTGACAGTATAGCAAATATTGCGATAAATGTCAAGTATTTTATTCATTTATTTTTATTTAACGTTCAAATATTTTTCAACGCACTTGCGGCCGCCATATGCTGCGCGTCCTTTTTGCTGTACCCGACACCGCTGCCGAGAAGCTTTCCGTCGGCATATACCTCTACGGTAAATTTGCAATGATGAACGGGGCCTTGCGCGTCTTTAATTTTGTACTCTATGGTGCACGCGCCGTGTGCTTGCAGTTTTTCCTGAAGAAGCGTTTTGTAATCGACAAAGCTTCCCGCTTTTATGGTGTCGTCTATCAACGTTCCGTAAAGTCCGATTAAATATTTTTTTGCTTTTTCAAATCCCGCGTCAAGATACACCGCGGCAATGTGCGCTTCAAACATATCGGCTTTAATCGAGGGGCGGTTTCTCTCACCGGAATGTTCCGCCCCGTGTCCCAATCGCATATGTAGAGGAATCTTAATCTTATCGGCAAGCATTGAGAGTGTTTTCTCGCAGACAAGCGCCGCGCGGATTTTGCTCATATCGCCCTCCGACAGCTTCGGATAATTTGCAAACAGATATTCTCCCACAATAAAATCAACAATCGCGTCGCCCAAAAATTCCAGCCGTTCGTAGCTTTCCGTCGAATTTTCGTTGGCATACGACGTGTGCGTAAGCGCACTTTCGATAAGCCTTTTATTTTTAAACGAATATCCTGTTATATTTTCAAAATCTCCGATTTTCACCTTTATCCCCCGTTTGACTTTACGCCATCGCTTCTACTTTTTCCATAACATCACCGAGAGTTTTTATTCCCTCGAGCTGTTCGTCATCGATTTCGATGTTAAGCTCGTCTTCAATCTCGCAAATTATAGTGGCAATATCCACACTGTCTGCGTGAAGATCGGCAATGAACTCCGTATTCTCCGTAATTGCCTCTGCATCTAGCTTCAACCTTGAACCCATAGCTTCGACAACGATATCTCTGATTTGTTCAAAATTCATACACACACCCCCTCAATGTACACAATATGATAATATAATTTGCCGTATTCGTCAAGCATAATTTTATTTTGAAAGATACTTTTTTATTGCAGGGGTTTTCTCCGCAATATTTCCCAAAACAAAGGAAATCACTATTCCCGCCGCCGCCTGCAGGGTGTTTCCGGCAACGTCTGCCGCAGCCGCCCCCACACCGTAGACAAAACATTCAAACACAAAATATCCGCCTACCATTATCACTTCCGCCGCAATCGCCGACAATACCATCTTTACGGCATTGTATTTTATTTTGATATTTCTGTATATTGCTGCGGCACACAGCGCCATAAGTCCTTTTATAACAAACGTTGCGGGCGCATAAAAAACATATCCCGAAATTATGTCCGCCA
>CAZIQC010000271.1:0-2205 GCA_964541335.1 uncultured Oscillospiraceae bacterium | reverse complement strand
GCCGCGGAAGGTATGAAAAAAATCCGCTCAGAATACTTGACTGCAAATGCCCTGCTTGCGCCGACATTGCAAAGGGCGCACCGCAACTTATCGACTACATTTGCGACGACTGCCGAAATCATTTCGAAAAGGTAAAAACCGTGCTCGATTTTGTCGGCATTCCCTACAAGCAGGATACAACCATTGTTCGCGGCTTAGACTACTACACCAAAACCGTGTTTGAATTTAAAACCGACCTTGGCGGCGCGGCGGCAACCGTATGCGGCGGCGGACGGTATGACGGCTTGGTAGCTCAACTCGGCGGTGCCGCACAGCCGGCAATCGGCTTTGCAATGGGAATTGAGCGGCTTATTCTCGCTTTAAATTCAAAAAACAAGCTTCCCGCATATGAGCTTGTTCCCGATGTTTATATAGCAACCGCCGATAAAGATGCGGATATTTTTGTAAGCGGTCTTGTCTGCAAGTTGCGCGCACGCGGCATTAAGAGCGAGCGGGATATTTGCTCTCGGTCGTTAAAGGCACAGATGAAATATGCGGACAAATGCGGCGCACGCTACAGTATTGTCATCGGCGGAAACGAAATCGAAACAAAAACCGCCGTGCTTAAAAATATGAAAACGAAAGAGCAACGCGAAATTTCCATTGAAAATATAAACGAAATAACAGATATTTTAACGGAGGCGTAATATGGATACGATAAAAGGACTTAAAAGAACACATATGTGCGGCGAGCTGAGAGAGACCGACATAGGAAAAACCGTAACGCTTATGGGCTGGGTTGCCAAGCAGAGAAATATGGGCGGCTTGATTTTTGTGGATATTCGCGACAGAAGCGGTATTTCGCAAATAGTTTTCGAGCCATCCTCTCCCGAATTGCAGGAAAAAGCCGCACAGCTTCATATGGAATATGTTATTGCGGTTACGGGCAAGGTGCGTATGCGCAGTAATATAAACGAAAACATACCCACCGGTCGCGTGGAAACGGAAGCCGCCGAGCTTCGCATATTGAACACGTCGGACGTGTTGCCGTTTGTCGTTACGGACGATGTAAAGGCAAGCGAGGAGCTGCGTCTCAAATACAGATACCTCGACCTTCGCCGTCCGACGCTTGTAAAAGCACTTCAAATGCGTCACCGCATAACACAAATTGCGCGCAACTATTACGATGAAAACGGTTTTTTGGAAATCGAAACGCCCATTCTTACAAAAAGCACTCCCGAGGGTGCGCGCGATTACCTTGTGCCGAGCCGCGTTTACCCCGGCAATTTCTTTGCGTTGCCGCAATCTCCGCAGCAATACAAACAGCTTTTAATGCTCGGTGGTATCGATCGCTATTTTCAAATCGCGAAATGCTTCCGCGATGAGGATTTGCGTGCCGACCGTCAGCCCGAGTTTACTCAGCTTGATTTGGAAATGTCGTTTGTGGACGAAGATGATGTTATTTCAATAAACGAGGGCTTTTTGAAAAAAGTGTTTAAAGAGGTGCTCGATTTCGACGTTACTCTTCCCTTGCCCCGTATCCCGTGGCAGGAAGCTATGGACAGATACGGTTCCGACAAGCCCGACACGCGCTTTTCACTCGAGCTTATCGATATGAGCGACCTTTTTGAAGGCTGCGCCTTTAAAGCATTTTCCGATGCCGTTAAAAACGGCGGAAGCGTTCGTGCAATAAATGCAAAGGGGCTTTCCTCGTCGCTCACCCGCAAAACGCTCGATTCTCTGTCCGAATTTGTTAAGACATATAAAGCCAAGGGATTGGCTTGGCTTATAATAGACGATAACGAAATTCGAGGCAGTATTGCAAAATTCTTCACTCCCGAGGAACTTGAGGCGATTAAAATCCGCGCGCAGGCGACAAGCGGAGACACCATTCTTTTCGTAGCGGATAAAAACAGCGTTGTATACGCCGCACTCGGCGCACTGCGCTGTGAAATAGCACAAAGATTTAACCTGATCGATAAAAGCAAATTCAACCTTTTGTGGGTTACGGATTTCCCGCTTTTCGAATACAGCGAGGAAGAAAATCGCTATGTTGCAATGCACCACCCGTTTACCGCACCCAAGGACGAGGACGAGGACAAGCTCCTTACAAATCCCGGTGTCGCACACGCCAAGGCATATGACATAGTTTTAAACGGCGTTGAGCTTGGCGGCGGAAGCATTCGTATTTCAGATTCCGAGCTTCAACAAAAAATGTTCGAGGTT
>CAZIQC010000270.1:0-2208 GCA_964541335.1 uncultured Oscillospiraceae bacterium | reverse complement strand
TATCCCTACGGCTATATAAACGTGGCAAAAGAGGCTGGCATTACCGACGGCGTGCCGCTCCAAGGTGACAAAACAATCAAGCTCGGGAGCTTGGCGCAGCTTATCGTAAACACTCTCGAAGCGGGAGTTATGATTGAATTCGGTTTTGCGGGCGATGATATCGACTACGAAATATCGAGCGGGGTAACGCTTCTTTCACAAAGCTTTGATTACGAAATAGTAAAAGGCAGACTCACCGCCGACTATATGACGGAGCTTACGGGCGCAAGCACACTGGAGAAAAATCAAGTAAAAATAGACGATGTGTTTTATCTTACAGAGGCGGACAACATTCACGCCTACCTTGGCAAAACACTTGTGTGCTATATTGACAAAAACGACAAAATCGTTACGTTTTACGAGCCGCGCGCAAAAAACAAAGAAGTTACCGTATTTTCAAGAGATGTGCTCGGTATTACCCCGAATGAGATAAAATACACTGACGAAAACGGGAAAAAGTGCTCGGTTGCTCTATATGACGGCGCGGATTTCATCTACAACGGGTTGGCGAAAATCGCGTGGAGCTATAACGATATTCCGCGGGAAAATGCCGAACTGCGCTTTCTCGATTCGGACGGGGACAATAATTATGATGTGATTTTCGTAAACAATTATGTTAATTTGATTGTGGATCGCTATGTGTCCGAGGACGAGGTGCTTCATTTTACGGATGCGCCCGCGGGCTTTGAAACGGTGTCCGTAGCCGAGGACGACAACGTTAAGTTCAGCTTAACGGACGCGTCGGGTAATGTTATCGACATTACCGCATTGGAGCGCGGCAATGTAATTTCACTGGCGCGCAGTGTTGACAAAACAGTGTGCGAAATGCGCTTCTCCGAAAATAAAATCGAGGGAGAATGTACCGCAAAGAACGATAACGAAGCGGATGTCGACTCGGTTGTGTACCACGTTGACCCCAAAATCAACACACAGTCGAAATACGGTGATATAAAAATAGGTAAAAAGGGTATATTCTATATAAATTACTGCGGAGAAATAGCGGCAGTGTCGTACGACGAACAGCTTTTGCGCAACTATGCCTACCTTGTCGAAATCGTTGACGACAGCAAGGGCTTAAAAAGCGATGTGTACGTTAAGGTATACGACAAAGACGGCGAGTTTCGCCATCGCAAGCTTTCCGACAAGCTTAAAATAAACGGAACAAAGAAAGCCGACAAGGACATCTACAATACCGTGGCTTTTTACAGTGCAGGTGCAACGATGGCGCAGCTTATCACCTATGAAACAAATGCCGACGGCGAAATAAGCGAAATAAACAGCGCGCAGACTGCCTCCGCCTATACGGAGGAGGAGTGTGAAACGCACTTTACCCTGCGTGAGGGATTAACCTCGGTTCAGTACCGCGCGGGAAATATGCATATGTTCGCATCGCGGTATTTTGTAACAACGGATACGGTGATATTCGTTGTGCCGAACGATTTGGACGACGAGGATAATTTCAATGTTATTAAAAGAACGGCACTTATCGGCGACAGAACCTACGAAACGGTTAAGCTGTACGACGTTGACCGCAACAGCAAGGCGGGCGCGTTGGTAATGGGTTTCACGGATTTGTTCTTCGAGGCGGCGGCACCGTCGGTGGGTGTTATCGAAAAAGCGGTGCATTGCACCGACGCCGACGGCAACGACGCAATTAAGCTGACGGTAAGAGCGAGCCAAAACCCGACAACGATTGTTTTGCGTGCAGATCAATATGCGGCGGTTGCAAGCTCGGCAATAGTCGACCTTTCGGCGCAGGAAACGGGCTTTGCAGCTTACATTGAGAACGGCATAACCTACATTTCGCCCGAAAAACTTAAGCGCGGCGACGTAATTCAGTATATAAATACACCGTCGGGCAAGGTGTCGCAAATACATTTGGCATACCGTGTCGGTACGCAAATGTTTAAGGAGGTTATGGGCAGCGGTTCAATTTCCAAAAACAATGCGTATGCGATAAAATATTACACATACGCAACCGTTGACAAATTGCTTGACAATGCGGTGCGGGTAAGCGTTCCCTCGGCGGACGGACAAGAGCTTTACGAAAGAGCCTTTCCGTTTATCAAAAACACTGCGGTGTTTAAGTTCGATACTTCGACAAATACCCTCGAGGAATATTCGCAATACCGCTTGACGGCGGGCGACAAGATATTTATTTACTGCCAG
>CAZIQC010000269.1:0-2223 GCA_964541335.1 uncultured Oscillospiraceae bacterium | reverse complement strand
ATAAAACGGGCACAATAACCCTCGGCTTGCCGATTGTTACCGATGTGTACCCCGTAAACACAACCGAGACCGAGCTGTTGACCATTGCGCTTTCCGTTGAAGAAAAAAGCGAACACCCCCTGGCAAGGGCGGTTGTAGCCTACTGTGCCGATAAAAAAATCGCCGCTCTTAAAACGGAAGGCTTCGCGTCCGAAACGGGAAGCGGCGTGTCAGCACTGCTGGGCGATACCCCCGTATACGGCGGCAACGCCGAATTTATCGCAAATTATGCCGATATCGACACCGTTAAAGCCTATATCTCCCAAAAATCCGAGGAGGGAAAAACCGCACTGCTCTTTGCAAAAAAGAACCGCCTGCTCGGCGTTATATGCGTGCGCGATGAATTAAAGCCCGACGCCGCTCTTGCGGTAAACGGGCTGAAGAAAATGGGCTTGCGCGTGCTTATGCTCACGGGCGACAATAAGAAAACCGCCGCCGCCATAGGAAAATCCGCCGGTATCGACGAGGTGTATGCGGAGCTTAAGCCCGGCGAAAAGGAAAAAATCGTGCGCGAGCACGCCCGCGGCGGCATAATAATGGTGGGCGACGGCATAAACGATGCTCCCGCACTCACCGCGGCGGATGTGGGAATGGCAATAGGCGCGGGGACTGATGTCGCGATAGACGCCGCCGCCGTTGTGCTTATGAAGCCTAATTTGGCGGACGCGCTCAACGCCGTTCGCTTAAGCCGTGCGGCACTTAAAAACATTAAGGAAAATCTGTTCTGGGCTTTCTTTTACAACGCCGTGGGAATACCCGTGGCGGCGGGGGCGCTTATTCCGCTTTTCAATATAAAGCTCAGCCCAATGATAGGCGCGGCGGCAATGAGCTTTTCGAGCGTGTGCGTTATATCGAACGCACTCAGGCTTAACACGTTTAAATTTACGCACGGCGTAACAGAAACAAATAAAAAACAAAAGGAGAATGTAACAATGGAAATATTGCTTAAAGTAGACAAAATGATGTGCCCGCATTGCGAAGCAAGCGTAAAAAAAGGTCTGGAGGAAATTGCGGGCGTTGCACAGGCTTCGGCAAACCACACAACCAAAGAGGTAATCGTTAAAACCGACGGCACCGTAAAAAAAGAGCAACTCGAAAAAAAGATAATCGAACTCGGCTACGAAATAATAAAGTAACGGCGGTGATATTATGCCGGAAAAAATATATGCGGCGGACTTTGCCGTGCTTGACTTTATCCAGCAGCATTTGCGCACCCCAGCGCTTGATGTTGTTATGCGCTTTTTTACCTATCTCGGTAACGGCGCGGCACTGTGGATAGTCCTGGGGCTGTGCCTGCTCTCTTTCAAAAAATATCGCCCCACAGCGCTTAAAATGGCGCTTGCAATGATTTTCGGCTCGCTTTTGTGGGTGGCACTGCTTAAAAATGCGGTGTGCCGCCCGCGTCCGTTCGTTCTCAACGAAGCCGTGCAAATTATTGTAAACAAGCCGGGGGGCTATTCGTTCCCGTCGGGTCATTCAATGGTGGCGTTCGCCTGTGCAACGGTTATATTTTTAAATCATCGGCGCGCGGGGATTGCGGCACTGGTTACGGCGGCGCTTACGGCTTTTTCCAGAATGTATTTGTACGTGCATTTCCCGACGGACGTTATCGCGGGGATGTTGCTCGGCATATTTACCGGGGCGGTAGTGCAATATCTTTTCAAAAAATTCGCAAAAATGCCGAAAACTTACACCCCCCGCAAGGAATAAACAAGCGCGATTTCTTCATACTAAATACGGTAAACATTATCGAAAAAAAGGAGGAATCGGTATGCTCGGGTGCAAAAGCGGATTTTTAAAGGGATTTGTGGTCGGCACTCTTGCGGGAGGTGCCGTATATATGATGAACGAACCGTCATCGGCGGCATTTATGCGCAAAATGCGCAAAAAAACCGCGCGTGTGGCAAAAGGCGCGGAATGTGTGCTTGAAAATCTAATAAGCGGAAAGTAACGAAACGCGGGTGTAAAAATTTTTTTGCACCCGCGTTTCGCAAATAATTATTTGGCGGGGTACAGGCACAAACCTCACAGCCCGAGAATATATTGTATTATTCTTAGGAGGTGTTTTTGTGCAGCATACCGCGTCTGCCGCCGGCAGAGTAAATATGCTTCAAAACGGAAGCTTTCCCAAGCCTTTGGACGAAGCGGAGGAAACGGCGTGTCTGGAGCGCGTAAAAAACGGCG
>CAZIQC010000268.1:0-2234 GCA_964541335.1 uncultured Oscillospiraceae bacterium | reverse complement strand
ATATAAAGCTGAAGCGTCGTTTCCGCGGCATACATTTGTATTTTGTCGTGCGCAATCCCCGCCAAAAAGCTTTCCGTTTTTTCAAATTGCGCCTCCAAAACGTATTTTACAATGTCGCGCATAAGGTTCTCCTTGCACTCGAAAAGGTTTACAAACGTTCCCACGTTTATGCCGCTTTCGGCGCAAATTTCCTTAATGGTTGTCGCATTGTAGCCCTTTTCCAAAAAGAGCCTTGCAGTTGCGTGCAGTATGTTTTTGCGGTTGATTTCGTTGCGTTGGTCACGTGTAAGCCGCACCCTGTCACCTCCGTTGTTTGCGTTTTATACAAAATTTGTAACGCGTACAAATTTCTATACAAATATAGCACAAAAAATGCCGCCTGTCAATGACCCGCCGCCAAAAAAATCGATTTTATTTCGACCCTTTCGGGGGCGCGACATTTCGGGCGACTTTTTGTGCTTTATTTTTAATCGGCGGGGTTTGGGCAAGCGGTGTCGCGCCGCAAATCACCGAATACTTTTATTATTATTGCCGCGGCGATTGCAAATGTGAGAATATCCGCCGCGGGGAATGACCACAACACACCGTCAAGCCCCATAAAAACAGGCATAACTATGGGCAAAAGCACACCGAACACAATTTCCCGCATAAGAGAAACCGTTGCCGAAAGTGCCGCCTTGCCGAGTGCCTGCAAGTAAATAAACGTGCCCTTGTTAATCATTGCAAGCGGTATCAAACACAAATATATGCGAAAGCTTTTTACGACAAAGCCCGTATAGTATGCGCTCTCGTTTGCCGCACCGAACAAAGCCGCCATTTTCAGCGGAAAGCACTCCGTCACAATCAATGCCGCAATGCCCACCGCCGCTTCCGCCGCAAGCATATGGGCAAAAAGCCTGCGCACCCTGTCGTTTCTTTTTGCGCCGAGGTTGTAGCCCACTATCGGAATGCACCCCGCCGCAAGTCCGATAGATACCGAAATCGCAATTTGAAAAAACTTCATCACTATTCCGAGCACTGCAAGCGGTATCTGCGCATATTCCGCTCTGCCGAATATTTCATCCGCCGCGCCGTATTTCGTACACATATTTTGCACAGCCGCCATCGATACAACCAACGAAAGCTGTGCGATAAGGCTTGTAAGCCCCGGTGCGAGAAATTTTTTCATAAGCGGTGCAAAAAACCCGAAGCTTTGCCTTGACAGCTTTATCGACTTCATACGGCAAATATATGCAAGTGACAATGCCGCCGTCAGTATTTGTCCCAAAACCGTTGCAACGGCGGCACCCGTCATACCCATTTTCATAGGATAAATAAATATCGGGTCGAGAATTATGTTTACCGCCGCGCCCGACAAATTCGCAAGCATTGCGTAGTTGGGGCTTCCGTCCGAACGGATAACGGGGTTCATTGCCTGCCCGAAAATATAAAACGGAATGCCAAGCGTAATCCAGAAGAAATATTCCTTTGCCGCGGCAAAGGTTTCCTCGTTTACTCTGCCGCCGAAAAGCGTAAGCAACGGCTCGGCGAAAATCAAATAAACGCCCGTAAGCACAATTCCCGCCGCAATACAAAGCAAAACGGCGTTTCCCACGCTTTTGTGTGCCGCGTCCGTTTTGTTTGCCCCGAGAGCACGGCTGACAAAGGCACAGCACCCGTCGCCCACCATAACCGCCACGCCGAGTGCAATTACCGTAAGCGGAAACACAACCGTGTTTGCGGCATTGCCGTAAGAACCGAGATACGCCGCATTCGCAATAAAAATTTGATCCACAATGTTATACAACGCGCCGACCAACAGCGAAATAATGCACGGCACGGCGTAGCGGAGCATAAGCTTGCCGACCTTTTCCGTTAAAAGATACGATTGATTGTTTTGTTCCATTTTGTTACCTCTTTCTTATATGATTTACAATAAAAAAAGGCGCAAATCCGTCAAGCCGGACTTACACCTTTTAAGGCTACGCGCCGTTGTTATTATAACAGGTTTTGAAAAAAATTGCAAACGTTTTTTAATCGGCGGGCTTTTCCCACGACCCGTCGGCATTCTTTCGCAAAACAAGCTCATAGCCGCCGCGCCCGCGGTTAAAATAAATTTCCGTGTCGCTTGCCTCTATCGGCAAAGTAAAGCTTCTTTTCGTGCCGAGGGAGCTGTTTAACCCGCCGAAGCAGCTGTAAAACGTAAGATAGTGCGGCTTTACCCCGCCGCCCTTATCGCGAAAGGTGCGCACGAA
>CAZIQC010000267.1:0-2254 GCA_964541335.1 uncultured Oscillospiraceae bacterium | reverse complement strand
AAATTTTGAGTACATATAAAAAACAACACGACCTTTGAAAAATCGTGTTGTTTGGAGCTGGTGACGGGAATCGAACCTGCAACCTGCTCATTACGAATGAGCTGCTCTGCCATTGAGCCACACCAGCATTTCAAGCGACTTGTTTATTTTACTAATAAATTTGTATTTTGTCAATAGAATTATAAAAGAAAATTAAAAAAATTTTTTGGGAGGGTATTATGCGAATTTGTTATGACAGAGAGGCAAGCGTGGATTATGCCAAGGAATGGGCACTTTGCAAAAACCCGAGATATGCCGTGGGCAATGCGTCGGGCGGGGCGGACTTTGTTTCCGAGTGTATATACTCCGGGTGCGGAATTATGAACGACACCGAAGCGGACGGTTGGTATTACAAGTGCGGGGAAAACGTAGGTCGTGCATGGCAAAGCAATGAAAGCTTGTGCGACTTTTTATTAAAAAACGGAAAAAACGGTCCGTTTGCGTACGAAGCCGCCGTGCAAGAGGTACAGCCCGGAGATATAGCCCTTATGTACAGCGGCGGAAATATATATCAAAGTGCGCTTATATCGGCAAAGCTTGGGAACAGCTTGCTTGTGTGTGCGCACGATATGTATGCCTTTATGCGCCCGGTTACAAGCTACAAATGCTCGCAAATAAAATTTTTGCACATAGCGGGCGTGCGCGACCGATAAAAAGTAAAAAAACAGATTGCAACGGAGAAGTTTTTTTGTTATAATGAATTTAATCGCAAAACGATTAAACGGGGCGACATAAGTTACCGGCGGTATGTACCTTGCGCCGCAGATAAAGGAGTACGGTGAAATAACGCCCCCCGGAAACGAAAAGTTTTTTGGAGAAGAATATGTCAACAAGCGAAAAAATAAGCGGCACGGCAAGAAAATACGGTCCGACGGTTGTCGCGCTCTGCATTTTGCAGGCGGTGTTCGTTGTATTGATAACGCTGTGCGCGTTAATCCCGAGAAGTGCAATTGAAGAAAACGTGAAAAAAAGCGCGGATTATTATTCAAACAAATATATGTTTCAGCAAATAATTCGCGGAGAAAATTCAACCGTGGTGCACAATTATGCCGATTTGGTATGGCTTAACATAGCGTGGTTTCAGGATGACGGGGCGCCGTTTACATCGGCGTTAAACGCGGCATTTTACGACGGAGAGAGCCTTTACAAAAATGAAAGCTTGCTTAAGGCGGTTTATGAAAACGCCGCTTCAAATAAATCGTATTCGCGCTATTGGCACGGTGCGCTGGTGATTGTAAAGCCGCTTTTAATGCTGACGGACATAACGGGAATAAGGAAAATAAACGCCGTGGTATGCGTGATTCTTGCAATTGCGCAGGGCGTAATGCTTGCGAGAAAAAAGCTTTATGCGCCGTTGGCGGGATATGTTGCGTCGCTTGTGCTGAGCTTTGCTTACATTGTGCCGCTGTGTATGGAGTATATGCCCGCGTTTGTGATTATGCACATTGCAGGGATAATTGTTTTGATATGCGGTGACAGGGCAAGTCGGCGCACGCTGTATATGTTTTTTTTGTCGGTCGGTGCAATAATATGCTTTTTTGACTTTTTGACAAACGAAATTTTAACGCTGTTTGTTCCGCTGATTTTTCTTTTTTGCATAAAGGATAAAAACAAATCCGCGGATAAATTGCGCCCGATGGTTGGCGAGGCGGCGGCATACTGTATGATGTGGTTTGTCGGATATGCGGCAACGTGGGCGACCAAATGGTTTTTGTGCTTGGCGGTGATAGGGAAAGGTGCTTTTGCGGAAGCGATTTTCGACGGGGCGTATCGTATGGCGGGCGCGGTTCCGGGGCTTGAACAAAACCGACTTGTCGGTGCAACGGTAAAAAACATAAACCGTATGCTGCCGTTTAATTTTCTCAAAAACGAGGCTGATGTGTGCCTTGCGGCACTTGCGGTTGCGTTTATCCTGTTTTGCGTGTTTTTCCTTTACAGAAAGAAAACCGTTCCCAAAACGGTGCAGCTTTTGTTTTTAATTGCGTGCGCGCCTTATGCGCGGTATACGGTTTTAAGCAATCATTCGTGCCTGCACCCCGTATTTACGTTCAGAACGCAGATAATAACGGTAACGGCGCTGTGCGCGGCATTCGGAAAGGGAATTGATTTTGACGCAGTATTTAAACGGAGGAAAAAATGCAAGAAAAAGAATTAACTTTTTTAATGCCGTGCCTGAACGAGGAGGGAACGCTTGAAAGGTGCATTGCCGAGGCAA
>CAZIQC010000266.1:0-2266 GCA_964541335.1 uncultured Oscillospiraceae bacterium | reverse complement strand
CGACACGGTTGCCACGGAACAGACGGATTTCATATTCACCGCGCCGACCGCGCCGACCGCACCGACCGATGACAAGAAACACACGGTAGCCACCGAAACGGACGGAAACCGATACTTTGCAATCGACTGGACGGGCACAAACGAAAGCAGTAATAACTACAAACGCGTTTCTCTGCGCGACGAAGCTGTGCAAAACGCCGTTAAAAAGGTTAAAGAAGACAGCGGCGACTTGTACATCTCGTTCAAGTGGAAATACGTAAAGAGCGGAGTGACGGATAACCCGACGGACTACGGAAAGATATTTACAAATGACGAATATAAAAATTCGATTGTTACCTTGGGCGTACATAACGGTTACGGGATTATGAAGCCCAATGAGACATATGACAACGGCGGCTACGGCTTCGAGAATTACGTGGGTGACGGTAGAGACGTATGGCGCTACGGCGTTGTGAAGCTTGATACAAAGAACAACAAAACCTATTTCAGCAAATACGAGAACGTGCTTGAAAACGGCGACGTCGACGCACTTGTGCAAGAAAGTAAGGCTGTGTTAGCCGCAGAAAACGTGCTTGACACAACAAAAAACCTTGTGCTGACGATTGTTCCCGCCACTCTCGGCGGAAACTGCGGCAAGCTTTATCTCGACGATTTTGCCGTTTATACGCAAGCTCCCTTAACAAACGATGAAAAAATTGCACAGGCGCTTAAGGTCGAAAACATCACCTCTCAGGTAACGGGTGCACTTTCGGAGAAAGGCGACGAGGTTTTGACGCTTGACACGTGCGACGGGTTGATTGAGTGGTCGTCGTCCGACGCTTCTCTCATTTCCGTTGCCAACGGGGTGGGTACAATACACGCGGCGAGCAACACCTCCGGCGTTTCAACGCCCGTTATCCTCACCGCGAAATATAAAAAAGACGGAAATGATGTAACGCGCAAGTTTAATTTTGCCGTTGCCCCCGGCAAGTGGACAACGCCAACCCTTGTAAGCGACGGCAAGCTTGCCGCGGATTTTGAGCAGGGAACGGTCGACGGCATTGTAGAGGTAAAAACAAACACCGCATACAACGCGGGCTATGCCGGCTGGGGCAAGCTTACAGATGATAAATTTGCCGCTCCCACGTTTACCTATGCGTACGATGATGAAAAGGGTATGGTAGGCTCTCTTACGGGAGCAACCGACGCGGCAACTGCGGTTTCTCTCCTCGCGGGCGTTCAAGGCGGGGCACAGCGGTTTGCATTCGGCTTTGACATAAAGCCCCAAAACGGCACAACCGAGATCGAGATGAACAGCATACTCACGTATGCAAAGCTTGTTGTAAGCAAAACAAGCATTGACGTGTATGTTGACAACAATATGAGCCCGCAAAACTTTTCCGTAACGCCGAACGCGAACGGGTGGTTGCGTGTGGATGTTGACGTAAACTGGGCGGCACGCTCGCAAAACGTTTACGTAAACGGACAGGCACTTTCCGCCCTGCCGATGAAGAATATGCTTTATGCGAGTATGAACACAAATGCGATCGGCGGAGCATTACGGTGGATAGACGTTACGCTCGGAAACGGTGCCTCGGCACTGATCGACAACGTAGCCGTTACGTGCTATGATAACAAAAACGAAGCCTTGGCGGATGCCGGCATAAAGGCGGCGCAAATTTTCTATGCGGATAAGCTTATTTGCGGAAAAACGCTTGAAGCACAAGGACCGAGCGAGCACAATGGCACGGCTGAAAATATCGAAAATTCCTTTGCTGACCAAAAAAACTCGGGCAAATATGCCACACTTACGTGGAGCGGAACGGCAGTGGGCGAAAACAACGCCTTTACCCCCACAGCACCCGGGGAATACGAGCTTACGCTGACGGCGACGTGTGACAAAGATACGAGCAACGGATACTCTTATTACAGCACCGGTACGAAAACGGGAACCGTTAAGATAAAGGCAGCCCCCGTTGTTGTAACAAAAGCCGACGGCAAAATAACGCTTGCGGGCAGCACGGAGGGCGGAATGTTGATTGTAGCCGAGTACGACAGCGGCAAGCTTGCGAAAACAACGGTGTATACCGCCGATTTTGATAGTATAACCGCTCCCACGGGAGAATACAAGTGCTTTTTCCTTAAAAACGGCACACTTGCACCGCTTGCGTTTGCGGAGTAAGCATATCGGAGAAAACGCGGGGCGTCCGTGACGGACGCCCCTGTTTTGTACATATCGGTTACGCCGCGGCGACGAACCCCGCCCGAAGCCTCCCCCAAGGGGGAG
>CAZIQC010000265.1:0-2301 GCA_964541335.1 uncultured Oscillospiraceae bacterium | reverse complement strand
GAACCCGTATGGTTATCCCACACGCCCCTTAAACGTGCGCGTCTGCCGATTCCGCCACTCTCGCATATTACATTGCCTTGCGACAACGTAATTCATTATAACAGGGATAATGCGATATGTCAACAATTTTTTTAAAAAATTTTGCATTTGTGATTTTAAAAGTTATTTTACGATTTTTACAACCGCACCGCAATTGGCGGGAAGCTCGATTGTGAAGCTGCCCGTTTGTGCGGATTTGAAATTAAGCGGAAGAGCTACGCTCTTTATCTCTGTTGCCGTATAATCGGCGATTGAAACTTCAACCTCCTGTGCATACGGCTCGTAGTTTATCAGCGCAAGATATCTTGAGTGTTCGTCCGCAATATGCTCGGTCATACCTATTGTCGGATTGCTTTGCTTTGCAACCTTTTGAGGTGATGAAAGCTCCATTGCTTTGTATATGCGATAATAATCTCGTGCATTTTCGCCGTCAGCAAAGCTCGGCGTTTGTGCGGCGAATGACTCAAGCTGTGCACTCATAAAGTAAATCTTTCCTTTTCCGTAGCGATTTACCCCGAAAACAGGATTTCGACGTTCATCATATGCAAGAACTGTGGCCGTTTTGGCTTTCAAAAGCATATCGAAGGTTGTATTGATTTCAATTTTTTCGTTTCCGAAATTCATTGTATGCTCGTGAAGACTTCTGCTTCTTGAAATAAGCTCGAAACCGGTTGTTTCGCGAAATTCGGACATCATACACCCGTCAGCCGAAATATACAAGCTTGCACCGTCGTCGTGAACCCTTTTAAGAAGCTCGCTCCAAAGGCGCTTTGTGGGTTCCACGTTAAGCTGAAGTCCGGGCAAAATGTACGCGTTTGCACGGGGAAGCGCATTTTCGCACCAGGAAAATTCAATGTCAAGCCCCGCTTGCTTTGCCAGAAGGAATGTGCCGTAGCTTTGCAACCAAGCATCCTGCTTGCGCATAATAAGGCATACGGCGTCGACAATTCTTTCAGGAAGTGCTCCGAAATCTTCCGTGAATTTTGTAAATGCCGTCATTCGGTCAAGCATAGGAGCATGCGAGCCGTCGTTATATATCAAGCCCAGCTCGCGTTCAAGCCCCGTCCAGTCATAGGGAGTGTCGGTAAGCTTACTTTGATTGCAAGCACACCACCACATAAAGCCGAGGCAGTTGTGCGACCAAAGACCGAAAAGTGCCATATCGGTGTATGCGCAGGTAAGCTCTTCGTTGGCAAACATCGGTCCGAGCACGTTTATTTCCTCGCAAAAGCACGGCTTTTGTCCGATGCCTCGGTAAAATACGGATTCTGCCACGGAATGATTGGCCGATTTCATTCGATTAACGGGGTCGGTATCGCACAGCGGCGTAAAGCCGGGGTAGGGGTGTGTGCAAAGAATGTCGGTTGTTTCGCCTTGGTCTTGCGCCGTCCAAACATTTTCTGTGCTTAATCCGTGCATTCCCGAAACCACGGGGCGTGTGCCGTCAATGCTTTTTACGGCATCGGAAATAATAGAAGACCAAGTATAGGCCGCGTCAGCATCGGGGCATTTGTCGAAACAGTTACATTCGTTGCCGAGATCCCACGCGAAGATTGCGGGACAGCTTTTGTATCTGTTTACGAGATATTTGATATATCTTATTTCCCAGCGTAACGCAAGCGGCGAGGTGTAGAGGTTTAAACCCTCCAGCGCGCGGGGAATATACACTCTGCCGCTCATCCAGCCGGTAAGAAGCCCCAAAATAACCTTTATGTTTCTTTCTTCACACATTTTGAGAAATTTATCAAGTCTTTCAACCATAATCGGATCTATCCCGGCAAGTGCTTCGGGAGAGGATATCGCTTCAACGGCGTTTCTGCTCACACAGCGAATAACGTTACCCTCGGCTCGGTAGACTTCAATGGGCTGAAAGTCCGACCATAACGGAAACATTCTCACAACCTTAATGTTTGCCTCGGAAAGTCGGTCAAGGTCACGGCGAACGCATACTTCGTCCCAACGATTCCACATTTGTATTCCCGCGTTTGACGCCCAGTAATTGACACCGACGAAAAATTCCCCGTTTTTAAAAAGTGTATTATTCATTTGCAAAACTCCTTTCATTGCAAAAGCGGCAAATGCAGCGTAAGGCGTAATTTGCGCGCAAGCCGTCGAACAGATATTACCAAATGATAAAATGTTTGTCAATGGTTTAAACATAAATTTTCGGGAAAATTCGCATAAACGAAAAGCAACCGAAATTATGTAAACGTAAGTAAACATAAAAATATTAAAGAAATGTTAAAACAAATGTTCTTTTCC
>CAZIQC010000264.1:0-2320 GCA_964541335.1 uncultured Oscillospiraceae bacterium | reverse complement strand
CCGACAATGAGCAAAACCGTACTTTTTACGGTATCTCGCCGAACGGTAAAACCGTAAAAATAACGGATACCGCGGGCAACGAAACAACATTTATCCTGGGAAACGAGAATGAGGGCACAATCCCGATTTCTTGCGAAACCGATAAAATATATTCCGTAATAAGCGATTATTTCGCATTTACAAATATGTCGGAAAATGATTTTAAAGGAAAGGAATAATAACTATGAAAAAAAGAATTGCGGCATTTGCGCTTGCGCTTTTAACGGTTGCGTCGGGCTTTTCGACGCAAGCTGTGGGAAACCGCCTCGATTACAGCGTGTACGATATTTCGTTTGAAAACGGCACGGACGGTTTTTCCGCAACGGACGACGCACCGCTTCTCACCGAGGAGGGGGCACTTCTCGTAAAAAGGAGCGAAAACGGCTCGATAGGCGCAAAAATTGCGCTTCCGTATGTGGACAAAAAGTCCAAAAGCAATATTTCCGTGCGCGTAAGGGCAATCGGCACACAAAAAGCTGATGTAAAGCTGTGTGCCGTGCTGGTGGAAAACGGCACGAAAAACAGCTATATACTTGACCGAAAAACCGTTTCCGCAAGCGGATGGACAACACTTTCTGGAGATATGCTTTTGAAATATCGCGACCTTGACACTTCCGCCGAGATAGAGCTTACCGCGATAAATCCGACGGACGGGTGCGACGGCATAATCGTTGACGATTTTAAGGTGATTTCCGACAAGCCGTCGTTAAATGTTGTAAACCCAGTGGAAGAAATAAAGAACGACGGCACGTTTAAAATGCGCTTTTCCTTTGAAACGGGCACGATAGAGCGCTTTTTGACGACGGATTACGGAAACTATGCCTACGTGTCCCCCGAGTACGAAATAACAAACGAGGTACCGGCTCACTCGGGCAAATATTGCCTTAAGTTTTGCCAAAGGTACGATTTCTCCCAAATGCTTGCGCTTCAGTTTCCGAATTTGCCCAAAAACGCAAAGCTGAACATTACCTACTACGTGCGAAACGCGCAAGGAATAAAAAAACAAAAATACATTTTGCAAGGACTCATTCCCGTGGCGGAGGGCAAAAAATGGCCGTGGCTTTCGAGCTACTACACCGCAGAAAACGATGAGTGGGTGAAGATAGAGGGAGTGCTTGACACATCGGACTATACAATGACCGACAGCCCGATAATCCGCTTCTCCACAACAAATGAATCAAGCGTTGATTTTTATATCGACGATATACTCATTACGGGAAATTTCGCGGGCGAATTTTACGACGATATGCAATACACACCGCGCGAGCCGAGCGACGAAATTTCCGACACCCCGTCGGAGATTACGCCGAAAATAGAGCCGATACAGGAGGATATACCGTCGCTTAAGGACGTTTACCGCGAATATTTCAAAATCGGCTCCGCAATCACGCAGGACGCCGTAAAGCCCGGGCGATACGAAAATCTTATCAAAAAGCATTGCAACACCGTTGTGGGCGAAAGCAGCTTTAAAATGGGCAATATATTGAAAGACCCGAAAAACAAAACGAATTATAATTTTACATACGGCGATCAGCTTATGGAATTTGCCGCCAAAAACGGTATCAACGATATAGTCGGGCATTGCCTTATCTGGGATTTGACAAGCTACATTCCCTATTGCAAGGACGAAAACAACAACTGGCTTACCCGTGACGCCACACTTAAATTTATGGAAGAATACATCGACAAGGTTATAAAGCATTTCGAGGGTGACGGCGACCCGAGCGAATACATTAAGGGTGCGAACTATTCTTCCTGGCACTTAAACGCGTGGGACGTTGTAAACGAAGCGGCAAGCGAATCAACGGTTGACGGCTACAAGCGTACCGGCGGAAGCTGGATAAATGCCGTGGGTAAAGATTATATCGATTACGCCTACAAGTACGCACGGAAAACCTGCGACGAAAACGGATATGATATATCTCTTCGTTACAACGACTATGGAGAGGAAAATCCCAAAAAGCGCGACGCGGTGTACAACCTCGTAAAAGGACTTTTGGACAAAGGCGTGCAGATAGATTCTTTGGGTATACAGTCGCACTACAAGCCCAACACCTCTTCCGCAACAATACGCGCCGCAATTGAGAAATACGCCTCGCTTGGCTTGCCGATGGATATTACCGAGATTGACATTGCGGCATACACCGCGGAAGAGAATGCCCGCGGCATACGGCTTTACGATGACGGACTGCCGAAAGAGGTGGAGTATACACAAGCAAACCTTTATTACGAGCTGTTTGAGCTTTACAAGGAATATGCCGACCAAATAAATCGCGTTGTT
>CAZIQC010000263.1:0-2325 GCA_964541335.1 uncultured Oscillospiraceae bacterium | reverse complement strand
GTTTTTCAGACGTTGAGTTTGTGGCTTTCGTGCCAAACAGCGGCACGAATTTCCGCTGTGCGGAAAACGCACAAACTCACATTGTCCATAATTGAAAGGAATGGTTATAAATATGACAAATAAGGCGTTCCCCTCAAGAATTATCGCGTAATTTCCCGACCTACGATAAACCACCGTTTTGGCGTAAAAAATGCTTCTAATGCGAGAGTGCAACCGCTTTTTCTTAAAGTTGATGACATTGGATGTCAAAGGGGGCGGGGAGCGCCTTCTACGGTTATTTTACGTCCGCCGTCACCGTAAGGCTCCAATGTTACCCTTATCGCGTTATTCGGTATCGCAAACGGTATGTTCTCGCTCCATTCGACAGCCGTAACGCGCTCGTCTTCTTCTACGCAATCGTAAAAGCCGGTGGAATAAAGATCGTCATCGTCCTTAATTCGGTATGCGTCGACGTGTACGAGCACGGTCTTGCCGTTATTCTTATATTCGTTTATTACAGTATAAGTCGGGCTTTGGACCGGAGCATTCGGGCACAGAACGGATGCCATGCCGCGAACGAATGCGGTCTTACCCATTCCGAGCGTGCCGTAAAGTGCTATAAAGCTTTGCCCGCACAGAGTGCTTGCCAATCTTGCACCGAGCTTTTCCGTATCGGTTACCGTTTCGGCGATATAAGTTAGCGCATTCATGATATGTTTCGAATCCTTTCCGCGGTTATGTTTCCGTTGAGCTAATATTGCAACACAAGGCTTTGTTGCGCGTTTGTCGATATATGTCGTATTAATATACAGCGTATCTATTATATCATATACAGGGAAAAAAGAAAAGTCTTTTTTGAAAAAAATCAAAAAAAGTTTTGCCTTTTTTCAAAAATCACTATTTACAAAACGAAAATAATGTGATATAATAAATACGTTTCAGCATACGTTCTAACGAAGTGAAGGTGTATCATCAAGCTTTGAGCTTCGCGTCAAAGCTTGAGTGCCGAGAGAAAAGCTCATACGCGCCTTTATATCGGTTCGATACGGACATTGACGTGTTTGCGGAGATGCTTTTGTAAAACAATATTTCTACCCGTAGCTCAGTTGGATAGAGCGACAGACTCCGACTCTGTAGGTCATGCGTTCAAATCGCACCGGGTAGGCCAACAAAAAAGTTACCCTCGGATCGAGGGTAACTTTTTTGTTTAAAAATATCAGTAATTAGCGTTCTGTACTTCGAAATATGCTTGCTTTACTCCGCATACGGGGCAAAGCTCCGGGGCTTGTTTGCCTATTACCAAGTGACCGCAATTGCGACATTTCCACATGGTTTCTTCTGTTTTTTCGAACACCTTTTTCATTTGTACATTGTCGAGCAGCTTTAAAAAACGTTCCTCGTGCATTTTTTCTATTGCCGCGACGGCTCGGAATTTATATGCAAGCTCGCTGAAGCCTTCTTCATCGGCTTCGCGCGCAAAGCTGTCATACATATCCGTCCATTCGTAGTTTTCTCCGCTTGCGGCGTGGGAGAGGTTTGTCGGTGTGTCCGAAAGCTCTCCGAGGGCGTTGAACCACATCAGGGCGTGTTCCTTTTCGTTATCCGCGGTTTCTTTGAAAATGGCGGCTATTTGCTCGTAACCCTCGGCTTTTGCCACGTTTGCGAAGAAGGTATACTTGTTTCTTGCCTGCGATTCACCCGAAAAAGCAGTAAGCAGATTTTTTTCGGTCTTGCTTCCTTTAAGTGAAGGATACGACGGAGCGCCTTGCGGTCTGTTCACGGAAGCATCCGAGGCGGCGGAAAATCTGGCGGAGTTTTCTGCGCTGTTTACATCATCTCCGTTCGGAGCTTCTGTGCTGTCTGAGGGGGCATCTTGCGGCAGTGAGTCCTCTAAGGCGGTCGCGTTTTCCGGTTCCGCGTCGGCTATCTGCCTTGATTCTGTGTTCTCGCTGTCAACGTTATTTTCGTTAGAGGTGTCTGTGCTTGGTTCGGCAGATGATTTTTTCGGTTTTTCGTCAACGGTATCGGATGATTGACCGACGGCTTGCTCGGGGCGGACATATTTTCCGAAGGCGGTTGACTTTGCTCCGCAATTCGGACATCGGTAATCGGAATAGATGAGATCGGCGTTAAGCTCGTATCCGCATATTTTGCAACGGTATACAGTGTTTGACATCGGTTCGTTTCCTTTCTTGATAATAGCTTCAAGCGTATTATATGCATTTTTTCGGAAATAACTCACTTGCGGCGGATATTTTTTTGAAAAAAGCTTTAAGGAAACGCGATTTAAGACGTTAAATCTCGGGGATTTACCGCATCTTTGCTTTTACTGCGCGGCTCAGGTAT
>CAZIQC010000262.1:0-2334 GCA_964541335.1 uncultured Oscillospiraceae bacterium | reverse complement strand
CCTATGACCCTCTGCTTGTAAGGCAGATGCTCTCCCAGCTGAGCTATGCTCCCAAAATATCGACAACGCCGATAACGCTTGTTATTATAGCAAATGTACAGGCAATTGTCAACACTTTTTTTGAAAAATTTTCATATATTGTTTTTACAGCGTTTGCACACGGATAGTTCCCGTTTTTCCACCGCCCATAGAGCTCATACCTTCCGTCATAACTATTGTATCACCCGCGGAAAGGGAAAGATTTTTCTGCGCGGCGCGCGCAGCGTGGTAAAAGAGCACATCGCCCGATGTAAACTGCTCGCACATAACGGGCAATACCCCCCACGACAACGCCAGCTTGTACCATACACGCTTATTCGGCGTCATACCTATTATATCCATCGGCGCACGAAAACGCGACACCATACGCACCGTTTTTCCCGAAAGAGAGCAAGCCGCTATGCACTTGGCATCTATATCGATTGCCATACCGCAGGTTGCGTGTGACACGGCATCGGTTTGATTTTTTATGTGAAATTCGGCATTGCGGAAGCGTTTTGTAAAGTTTATGTGCCGCTCCGTTTCTTCAACGATTTCGCTCATAGTGCGCACCGTTTCCACGGGATATTTCCCCGCGGCCGACTCGCCAGACAGCATAACCGCACTTGTGCCGTCGTAAACGGCATTTGCCACGTCGGAAATTTCGGCACGTGTGGGACGCGGATTGTAAATCATAGTTTCGAGCATTTCCGTCGCGGTAATAACGCGCTTGCCCAAAAGACGACATTTGGTAATAATATATTTTTGCAATGCGGGAAGCTCCGCAAACGGAACCTCCACTCCGAGGTCGCCGCGACCTATCATTATCCCGTCGCACTCGGTACAAATGGAATCGATGTTGTCAATCCCGGCGCGGTTTTCTATTTTTGCGATAATGCCTATATCACCGCCGCCGTTTTCGCGGAGAAAGTTCTTTATGTCGAGAATATCCTGCTTTGTCGAAACAAACGATGCGGCAACAAAGTCGGCTCCGTTCTCTATGCCGAAAAGCAAATCCGCCTTGTCTTGCTCGCTGAGGTATACCTGGTGCAAAAGCTTGTTGGGAAAGCTCATACTCTTTCTGTCGGACAGCTCGCCGCCTGTTATAACCGTGCAGATAATATCCTCGTCGGTTATTTCTTTAACCTCAAAAATCACAAGTCCGTTGTTTACAAGCACGCGGTCGCCGACGGACAAATCCTTGCACAGCCCCTTGTAATTGACGGAAACAAGCTTGTTGTTGCCCAAAACCTCGCGCGTGGTAAATGTGAAAGTGTCGTTATCCTTAAGGTGAATTTTCCCGTTTTCGAAAGTGCCTATTCTGAATTCGGGTCCCTTGGTATCCAAAAGTATTGCAATCGGCATATCGAGTGCTTCACGCACTTTCTTTATCATATCAAACTTTTTCTTGTGCTCCTCGTGTGTGCCGTGAGAAAAGTTAAGCCGCGCGACGTTTAAGCCCGCCAAGCACATTCTGGTAAAAACCTTTTCGGAGCTGCTCGCCGGTCCTATAGTACAAACTATTTTTGTTTTACGCATAATAAGCACCCTTTCGTTACAAAATCTTTCTTATTATATATTATAATTCAAAAAAAGGCTTTGTCAACAAAAAAATAACCGCTGCCGTGCGGCAGCGGTTATCGAAAATTTATTTATCGGCAAGAAATTTGCGAAACACCGTTTCCAAAATCTCGTCACGCTCAACCTTTGTTATAAGACTGCGTGCCCCCTTGTGCCCGGTGATGTAGGTTGGGTCTCCGGACATAATATAGCCCACAAGCTGACTTATCGGGTCGTACCCCTTTTCCGCCAATGCGGCGTGAACACGGCAAATAATGGCGTCAATCTCCGTATCGCGTGTTTTGCAAATGTCGATATGCGTTGTGTGCATTGCATTGTTATCTTTCATAACCGAAAGCCCCCCGTCTCTTTAAATAACAAACTAAGCATACAACATTTGCGCTTGTTTTTCAATAGCGGTAACATAATTTTAATAATATATTTATTTTACGGAAACCGTTTCGGCAAATTTTCCGAAAAAATAAAAAATGTGTGTCGATATTGCCCTGCGCGGCACTCGCCGTGAGGCAAATTTTTTTCGGCAAATCCGAACGATATAGATGCGAACTTCCGTCAGTAGGCAACGCGTATTTTAACAGTTAGGGTAAGACTGCGTAGCAGTTCCGCCTTAACAAGAGAAAGTTTGTAGTGAAATTTTTTGTTTTTTAGAAAAGTGTCATCCATCATTGACAATTCAACACTGATCTGACCCCAAAAAGTTAGACACAAAATCAATTATGCAACTAACGAGGATTG
>CAZIQC010000261.1:0-2335 GCA_964541335.1 uncultured Oscillospiraceae bacterium | reverse complement strand
ACCCCGGACCGACCGGTTATGAGCCGGTTGCTCTAACCAACTGAGCTAAAAGCCCCGATATGGTGACCCGTACGAGATTTGAACTCGTGTTACCGCCGTGAAAGGGCGGTGTCTTAACCGCTTGACCAACGGGCCGAACCGACGGTGTGCAATGCGAGAACAATCACATAACGAACACGCTTTACAGTATACCGCAGAAGAGGTGTTTTGTCAAGAAAAATTTTAAAATAATTCGATATATGCGGAAAAATATGCAAAAATTTTCAATGAGGGCGAAAAAAGGCGTTTTTCGGTTAAGGAATAAGCGACTTGATGGAGCGCGAGTATTCAATCGGACTCATTCCGGTAAATTGCTTGAATTGGCGCGAAAAATAATGAATTGCCGAATACCCCAAAAGGTTTGAAATTTGCGATATATTGTAATTATCCTCGCGAATAAGCTGTTTTGCACGGGCTATTTTAAGCTGTATAAAATAATTTATCGGCGATGTGGAAAAGGCTTGCGTAAAGATATGATTTATTGTGCTTTTGTTGAGCGAAGAGCATTTTTCAAGCTGTGCGACGGTAATTGTTTCGCCGAGATGTGCGTGCATATAGTTAAGAATTACGTTAAGCATTGCGTCATAATTGTTTTTGCTGATAAGCGAATACTGCTTGTCGGCAAGCGAGGAACGCATAAAAAGAATCATAAGCTCGGAAATATAATTTTTCAAAAGCTGCTGTGCGCCGAAAACGCAATCCGAGCGTTTGGCGAGCTTGTAGCAAAACACACGGTTGAGCGGTGTTTCGAAGCAGTTGGTATATTCGGAAATGATTTTTGATATAAGCTCCTTTTGCCGCTGACCGACATTCATTCGTCTGTTTTCAAAAAATTTCATTGCGGGAGACGTACATTCAAAACCGATTATGGCTACGCACGGGGCGGTTTTGTTCGAGGTGATGTTATGCCATTCTCCGGGGGCGTGAAAGTACACCTCGCCTTGCGAGAGCAAAAGGTCGTTTTTGCCTGCGGTGACGGTAGCCTCCCCCTTGTCAATATAAATCATTTCCCAAAAGGGGTGCTCCTCGCCGATGAATTTGTAATCGGGCGAATATTCGAAATAATGGACGGAATAAATTTTTTTGATATTAAGCTCGTCGTTTAACACGGAAGGAATATATGTTTTATTCACGGAAAATCACCTCGAAAATATTATAACAGAACGAAGAGCTGTTGTCAATAATGCAAAAAAAATGTTTAAAAATGCAAATACAAATTTGCCTGTGCGGAGTATAATCAAAAAATGCGGGTGATTGTGTATGATAATAAAAAACGTGTTGTTGAACAATGAAAAATGCGATATAAAAATAATAAACGGCAAAATTGCTTTTATCGGTAAATGCGATGAAAGCGGATTTGACGCAAACGGCTTGGAGGCTGTTGCGGGCTTGGTGGACATTCACACGCACGGGTGCGTTGGCTTTGACACTATGGACGCGCGCCTCGAAGATATGGCTTACCATCTTGCGAAAAACGGAACGCTGAGCTGGTATCCCACCACGATGACGGAATCGGCGGAGCGCATTGAAAAAGCGTGCAATGCCGAAACAAACGTAAGCGGGGCAAATGTGCTCGGCTTTCATATGGAGGGACCGTATATTTCGGAAAAATACAAGGGCGCACAAAATAAAAAATACATAAAAGCCCCCGAAATAAACGAATTTAAAAAATACGAAAACGTGAAGATAGTTACCGTGGCACCCGAGCTTGACGGTGCGCTCGATTTTATAAAGCAGTGCGACTGCGTGGTGTGCCTGGGACACTCGGCGGCGGATTACGAAACGGCGAAAAAGGCGGCGCAATGTGGCGCAAAATGTTTGACGCACACATTTAATGCAATGTCGCCTTTTAATCACAGAGAGCCTGCACTCATCGGCGCTGCAGTTACGGAGGATATGTATGTGCAGGTAATTTCCGACGGGCTTCATCTGCATAGGGCGACGGTGCTCGCGCTGTACAAAATTTTCGGCTCGGAAAGAATGATTTTGATAAGCGACAGTATGCGTGCCACCGGCTTGGGTGACGGAGAGTATGAGTTCGGCGGGCAAAGTATAACCGTGACAAACGGCGTGGCACGAACGCCCGACGGTGCAATCGCGGGCAGTACATCAACATTGATGGATTGTGTAAAGAGTGCGATAGCGATGGGAATAGAAAAATCCGAAGCAATAAAGATGGCAACACAAACACCGTCCGAGCTGATGAATATAAACAAAGGTAAAATAGAGGTCGGTCGCGATGCGGATATTTTGCTGTGCGACGACAAGCTTAATATAAAAAAGATAATAATAAACG
>CAZIQC010000260.1:0-2361 GCA_964541335.1 uncultured Oscillospiraceae bacterium | reverse complement strand
TTTATGAATATTCAAATTTACGGTAAGCCGAAATGCTTTGATACGAAAAAAGCGGAAAGGTATTTCAAAGAACGCAGAATAAAATACCAATATATTGACCTTGAAAAATACGGAATGAGTGCAGGAGAGTACAGAAATATTAAGGCGGCGATAGGTTCTGTCGATGAGCTTATTGATGAAAAATCCAAAGCATACGAAGCCTGCTTTATAAAATATCTGGCGTCAAAGGAGGCGGTTGAAGAAAAGCTGCTCGAAAATCAAACTCTTTTCAAAACGCCGATAGTCAGAAACGGGAAAAAAGTCACGATAGGATATAAGCCCGATGTCTGGAAAACGTGGGAATAAATTTTCAAAAAAATGTTGAAATAAATATGACGATGTGGTATCATACTTAAAGAATAAATCAAAGGAGTTTTTTAAATGAAAAATACTGTTATAGCTTCAATCGTTGTTATTCTTTGCACTGTTGCCGTTTGCGTTACATTTGCGGTTAAAAGCCCGTCACAAAGTGAAAATACGGTCAACGACAACACATATATGACCGAGGACGAGGCCGCAGAGTATATCGGAGTTACCTCTGAGGTTATGCAGCTTATGAGAAGCAAGCTCAAGAGCTTTGAGGGTGCTTACGTTTCGTACTATTACACCGATGCCGACGGTAAAGAGGTAAACGACGTTGTTTACAACAAGGATGCTCTTGACGAGGCTGTCGAAAAGATTATGAAGGATCAGGGAGCTTTGAATTTTAAATATATTCAGGAAACCAAATAATTTCAAAAAGCAGACTAACGTGTCGCATTAAGGCGAAATCTTTAATGCGGCATTTTTTATGAATATCGGGGTTTGTTTATGATAGAGATTATTTTTCAAAATGAGGATTTTTTGGCGTGTGTAAAGCCTGTCGGTATTCCGTCACAATGCGACGGCGAAAACGATATGGTGAAGCTTCTCACCGCTCAGCTCAATACACAAATTTTTCCTGTTCACAGGCTCGACACGGCGGTCGGCGGAGTTATGGTCTTTGCGAAGAACAAACGCTCTGCGGCTTTTTTCTCAAAGGAAATAGCAGAAAAACGGTTCAAAAAGCAATATTATGCCGTTGTTGAGGGTGTTCCCGAACCGAAAATCGGCAAAATGGAGGATTGGCTTTTTAAGGATTCGTCCAAAAATAAAAGCTATGTTGTCAAACGTGAGCGTAAGGGCGTAAAAAAGGCGAGCCTTGATTACCGTACCGTTGCCCAATGCGGCGGCAAATCGCTTGTTGAAGTTTTGCTCAACACGGGCAGAAGCCATCAGATACGGGCTCAATTTTCTTCGCGAAAAATGCCTCTTTGCGGTGACGGAAAATACGGAAGCAAAGATAACGGCTGTACCGTTGCACTTTGGTCGCAAAAAATTTCCTTTAAAATAGGGGATAAAGAATACAGTTTTGAAAGTCGGCCGGATTTTTCGTGCTATCCTTGGAATATTTTTCCGAAAAGTGCATTGGAAATTGCCAATCTTTTGTGTTGCAATATTTGATTAAGCGTGGTATAATCTTCAAGTGTTTAATTTCGTATTAAGAAAGAGGACGTGATTTTTTGAGCAAGGAATTCGGTAAATACGTCAGGGGCGGTGCTCCGGATCCGGTAAAATTTGATATGAACGCACCTATGATAAAGCAAAGAACTTACGCATTACCGTTTTTGTGGGGCTTTTCGTATTTGAGAAAGGCACTTCACTTCGGTAAGCTGAACAAGGTTCGTATGGAGGGCGTCAAGCCGCCGTATATTTTGATTTGCAATCACAATGCGTTTTATGATTTTTATATTATGAGTGCGGCTATCAGCCCTTATACGGGAATTTTCCCTGCCGCAGTTGATGACTATATCGGCAGAGAGTGGGGTCTCAGACGTCTCGGTGCAATTCCGAAAAGAAAATACACCGCCGATATTTCACTTTTAAGGCAGTGCCGCAAGGCTCTTAAAGATAACCAGATTTTCGGCATTTATGCCGAGGCGAGATATTCTCTTTGCGGCTTGACGGAGGTTATTCCCGATGCCGTGGGTCAGCTTGTGAAGCATCAGGGCGTTCCCGTTGTGACCCTGACCTGTCGAGGACATCATATTTACGACCCGTTTTGGGGCAACCACAGAAAGCGTTGGGTTCACCCCGTTCAGGCGGATATGACCCTTGCCTATACGCCTGAGGAGCTGAAAACCGCAACACCCGACGAAATCGGCAAAAAAATCAAGGATTTGCTTTACAATGACGATTTCAGATGGCAGAGCGAAAATCATGTCAAGGTCAGCTACAAAAAGCGTGCAGAGGGCTTGCACAAGGTGCTTTATCAATGCCCGCATTGCAAGACCGAATACAAGA
>CAZIQC010000259.1:0-2370 GCA_964541335.1 uncultured Oscillospiraceae bacterium | reverse complement strand
CGCGAAAACGGTTGTAAAGTCCGTTATATGCTCGTCGCTCGTGAAGGCGGCGATGTTCGGCGCGGACGCAAACTGGGGGCGCGTGCTTTGCGCGATAGGCTACAGCGGAGAAAACGTGAATACCGACAAAATCGACGTTTCGTTTAAATCCGCAAAGGGCGAGCTTCTCGTATGCAAAAACGGAAGCGGAGTCGATTTTTCCGAAGAAACGGCAAAGGAAATTCTTCTCGAAAAAGAGATTGAAATAATCGTTTCGTTAAACAGCGGCGAATTTTTTTCTTGCGCGTGGGGTTGCGACCTTACGTACGATTACGTTAAAATAAACGGCGACTACAGAACATAATTACGGAGGTGCTGTAATGAATTTATCAAACGGCGAACGTGCGCAGGTGCTTGTACAGGCACTGCCGTACATACAAAAATATTACAATAAAATAATTGTCATCAAATACGGCGGAAATGCGATGATAAACGAAGAGCTTAAGCAGGCTGTTATGGGCGATATTGTGTTGCTTTCGCTCATCGGGGTGCGCGTTGTGCTTGTGCACGGCGGCGGTCCCGAAATAACGGAAATGCTCGATAAAATCGGCAAAAAAACCGATTTTGTCGACGGCTTGCGCGTGACAGACCGCGAAACCGCCCAAATAGTGCAAATGGTGCTTGCGGGCAAGGTGAACAAGGACCTTGTAAATCTTCTTCAAACCAAGGGCGGCAAGGCAATGGGGCTGTGCGGTATGGACGGGTCTATGATAGAAGCAAAACCCAAGGATGAGCGCCTTGGCTTTGTGGGAGAAATTACAAATATAAACGTTTCCCCCATATCGGACGTGCTTGATAAGGACTATATTCCCGTTATATCCACCGTCGGGTGCGACCGTGACGGAAACGCCTACAACATAAATGCCGACACAGCCGCCTCGGGCATTGCGGCGGCACTCGGGGCGGAATGTCTTATCTCGATGACGGATATATGCGGTATCTTGGAGGATAAGGACAATCCCGACACGCTGATAAAGGTGCTTCCCGCGGATAAAGCCCCGCAGCTTTTCGAAAACGGTGTTGTTGCCGGCGGAATGATTCCCAAGGTGCAGTGCTGTATAGACGCGGTAAACGGCGGCGTTAAAAAGGTATTTATACTCGACGGAAGAATTCCGCACGCTATTTTGATAGAAACTCTCACCGACGAGGGGCTTGGCACAATGGTGTGCAAATAATAAGATTGCGAGATGAAATTATGACGATAACCGAGCTTGACAAAAAGTATATTGCAAACACATATTCGCGCTTCCCCGCTGAAATAGTTTCCGGTAACGGAAGCCGCTGTATCGACTCCGACGGAAAGGAATATATAGACCTCGGCAGTGGAATTGCCGTAAACACCTTCGGCTATTGCGACGCCGAGTGGGTGCACGCAGTCGGCACACAGTTGGGGTTGCTGACGCATACGTCAAATTTATATTATACCAAGCCCGCCGCTTCCCTTGCACGGCTTTTGTGCGAAAAGAGCGGTATGGAAAAGGTGTTTTTCTCAAATTCGGGGGCGGAAGCAAACGAGTGCGCCGTAAAATGCGCCAGACTGTGGGCGGAAAAAGCAAAGGGCGCGGATTACAGCACGATAATTACTCTTGAAAACAGCTTTCACGGGCGCACCGTTACAACTCTTGCCGCTACCGGGCAAGACGTTTTCCACGAGCATTTTATGCCGCTTACCGAGGGCTTTGCCTACGCACGGGCAAACGATGTTGCCTCTCTTGAAAAAGCGCTCGCAAACAACAAGTGCGCCGCCGTTATGTTGGAGCTTGTTCAGGGAGAGGGCGGCGTTCACGCCCTGTCGCACGAATTTGTAAACGCCGCCGCCACGCTTTGCGAAAAGTACAACGTGCTTCTCATAATCGACGAGGTGCAAACCGGCAACGGCAGAACGGGCAAGCTTTACGCATATATGCACTACAATCTTACCCCCGATATTTTCACCACAGCAAAGGGCTTGGGCGGCGGCTTGCCGATAGGCGCAACCGTATTCGGCAAAAAAACCGCAGATGTATTTTCGCCCGGACTTCACGGGTCAACCTTCGGTGCAAATCCGATATGCTGTGCAGGGGCATTGAATGTTTTAAGCCGAATTGACGATACTCTTTTGGAGGACGTGCGCCGCAAATCGGAATACGTTTTCTCGGCATTTTCGGGAGTAGCGGGGGTAAAATCCGTCAGCGGGCTGGGGCTTATGATTGGCATAGAGCCGGAGCGCAACGTGCGTGATATAATAAACGACTGTATGGAGGCGGGTGTTCTCGTTTTAAGCGCAAAAAACAAGCTTCGACTGCTTCCGCCGTTAAATATACCGATGTCGCTTTTGAAAAAGGGCGTGGA
>CAZIQC010000258.1:0-2381 GCA_964541335.1 uncultured Oscillospiraceae bacterium | reverse complement strand
TGCGAAGTCCCGTGGTACCGGCACTGCCGTCTATAAATATTTTTCTCATAAAAAGCCCTCTTTTGTCAATATATAAGGATATAATAGCACGCGTTGCATAAAAATACAACAAAAATTTAAAAAAATATTAAAAAACAGCATAAAAACGGAAAAAGCGTGCATAAAAATACACGCTTTTGTGCAAAGTTATTCAAGTGGGATTATGCTTACATCACCGTTGAAAATATTTTCGCACATGCCGTCGTCATATTCCACCCTGAGGGAGAAATCCTCGTTTATTCCCACTGCGCGGGCTGTTTTGTTTTTTCCCGCAAGCTCTACTCTCTTTCCCAAAATCACGGAACGGTCGATATATTCGCGCATATATGTATTGTCGTTTATGCTTTGATACATCGGGATAAAGGTGTTGACAAATTCCGCAACCGTTTTTTCGAATGCGGCGTGCGGCGGCTCATCAAACAACGCCGCGGCTTTTTTTTCAATGTCGTGCGGAAAGCCCCCGTGCGGGGCGGATAAATTAACCCCTATCCCGACAACGGCATAAAACTCCCCGTTTAACGGCGAGCGCCCGCCCTCGGTCAATATTCCGCAAACCTTGCCGCGAGAGGTATAAATATCGTTTACCCATTTTATCCCAACGGGCGCACCGCCTATTTTTTCGAGAACACGGCACATTGCCACGGCACAGCAGGTTGTAATGCGTGTTGCCGCTTCCTCGGTGCATTGCGGCTTTAAAAGCATACTCATGTAAACGCCGCTGCCGTCGGGCGAATAAAAGCTGCGCCCGAGTCTGCCGCGCCCCGCGGTTTGACCGTGTGCGGCAATAAGGCAAAACTGCGGCGCGAGCGACGCGCGCTCTTTCATTAAGGTGTTGGTTGATGTAACGCTTTGCTTAACGGTTAAGTCAATATCATAGTTAAGCATTGCTTTTATACGGGCTTCTTCCGTCAAAAAAATCACCTCTTCGAAACGATATTTTCAAATATATCACAATTAAGCGAAAATGTCATTATTTTTTACAAAAAAAAGCCGTAATCGTAATAAAAGAAAAAGAACGCGAATACAATTTACCAAAATACACGATTATGGAGGAAGACTTATGACTGAATACGGCATATACGGCGATATCGCAAGGCGAACGCAAGGCGATATTTACATAGGAGTGGTCGGACCCGTCCGCACGGGAAAATCTACATTTATAAAAAGATTTATGGATATGCTCGTAATTCCCAATATCGAAAACGAGCATATCCGCGAGCGCACCCGTGACGAGCTTCCGCAAAGTGCGGCGGGAAGAACCGTAATGACCACCGAACCGAAATTCATCCCGAACGAGGCCGTGCGTATAAAGCTTGATGACAACGCTTCCTTCAACGTGCGTATGATTGACTGCGTGGGCTATGTGGTAAACGGCGCGGAAGGAAGTATGGAGGACACCGGTCCCCGAATGGTGTCAACCCCGTGGTTTGAGGAGGATATTCCGTTCGAAAGTGCGGCGCGCATAGGAACACAAAAGGTAATCAGGGAACACAGCACCATTGGGCTGGTTGTTACAACCGACGGCACCGTTTGCGACATTGCGCGCGGCGACTATGTAAAAGCCGAGGAGGAGGTTATTTCCGAGCTTAAGGAAATAAACAAGCCGTTTATAATCTTGCTGAATTCGGCAAATCCGCTTGCGGACACGGCAAAAAAGCTGAGAGCGCAAATGGAAGAAAAATATGCCGTGCCCGTGTTTTTGCTGTCGTGTGCGGAACTTAATACCGAGCAAATACAAGAAATAATAAAAACCGTGCTTTTCGAGTTTCCGATTAAGGAGATAGGCGTTAATTTGCCGAACTGGGTGGACGCGCTGGCGGTGGAGCATTATCTCAAGCAATCGATTTATGCCGCGCTTCGCACCGCGGCGAACGGTATCAAAAAAATAAGCGACGCAAAGCGCACCGTAGCCGCGCTTGAAGAAAACGAATACGTAAAGAGCGCTTGCATAGATACGATTTCTCTCGGCACGGGAGAGGTAACGATTTGCGCCCGAATGTGCGATAATCTGTTTTACAAAATCTTGTCGGAGGAAACAAACCTGTCGATAAAAAACGACGGGGAGCTTATAAATATTTTAACAACGCTTTCCGCGGCAAAGGCGGAATACGACCGAGTTGCGCAGGCAATAAAGCAGGTGCGGCAAACGGGCTACGGCATAGTTTCGCCGTCGATAGAGGAGCTTACCCTAAAAGAACCCGAAATTATCCGCCAAGGCGGGCGCTACGGTGTGCGACTTCGCGCAAGCGCACCGTCGATACATCTTATAAGAGCCGACATAGAAACGGAGCATTTAACATACAAAATGAAGATGGGTATAAAATCCGAAAAGAAATATCAAG
>CAZIQC010000257.1:0-2391 GCA_964541335.1 uncultured Oscillospiraceae bacterium | reverse complement strand
TCCTTAAGCTTGCTTTGCTTAAGCCGCATAAGCAGCTCGTGTTCCTCGCTTTTTACAACCTGTTCGGTTTTAAAATTTATGTCAAGCAGGTTTGTGCCCTGTCTTCCAGAAAGGCACTTTTTCATAATCGACATCAGCTTTGCCGACTCCTCCGGGGCGGATGTTGCTATCGACTGCGTAAACCGCGTAACTATTTCCTTTTTTTCGTTTACCATACAGCCGCATATACTTGTAATATTTGTTCTCTCCGCGTTAAATCTGCGGCGCAGCTCGCGTATTTCCTTTTCCGTCATTTATTTTTCCTCCGTTCGTTTAATTTTTTCGCGCAAGCTTCTTTGCGCGCTCCATTGCGGAATTTATGTCATCGCAAAAATTCTCTTCGCCTATAAGCTTATCCAAGCCGTACTTTTTCATTGCTTTCATCGGTTGCCCGTTCACGTGCGACATAACAAGTGTTGCACCCGCGGCGGCGCATTTTTCGCGCAGAGCCTCTATCCCTCGAATAGCGTCCGTATCCAAAGACACCACCGAGCGCATTCTCAAAACCACGCATCTCGCGCCGTCCTTTATTTTTATTTCCGAAAGCTGACTTGCAACCGCAAAAAACATAGGTCCGTTAAATTCGAAAACGCTTACGCCCTCGGGCACATCCATAAGCGGCTTGCCCGCGTCACTGCGCTCGGTGTACCGCCAGCCCTCTATGCCGGATTCCTCGCTCATACGCTTCATAAACAAAACGCATGCCGCAATAACGCCGAACTCTATCGCAACAACCAGGTCGAATATAACCGTGAGCAAAAATGTGGATATAAGCACGATAACGTCACTCTTGGGTGCCGCCTTTATCAGTCGGGCAAATATTTTGATACCGCACATATTGTATGCAACATTTATCAGTATGGCGGCAATGGCGGGCATAGGTATGTAAACCGCGTATTTCATAAGTGCCGCAAGCACGGCAAACAGCACCGCCGAGTGTACAATGCCCGCAACGGGGGTTCGCCCGCCGTTTTTTATGTTGGCGGCAGTTCGTGCTATAGCTCCCGTAGCAGGTATTCCGCCGAAAAGCGCCGAGCCTATGTTTGCCGCCCCTTGGGCCGCAAGCTCGGTGTTCGGGCGGTGCTTGCCGCCTGTCATTCCGTCGGCAACAACACACGAAAGAAGCGACTCTATCCCCGCCAAAACCGCAATCGTAACCGCGTCGGGCATAACGCTTGCTATAAGCGAAAGCGATATTTCGGGCACTGCAAAGGACGGCATTCCGCCCGAGATTTTGTAAAGGTCGCCTATTGTGTTCACATTCATTCCAAGTCCCTTAACCATAGCCGTGCCCGCAAGCACCGCTATCAAAGAAGCGGGAATTTTATCAAAGAAATGCGGCAGCACAAACAAAATAACCAGGCACACACACCCCACTACAACCGCCGCGGCGTTTACCGTGGATATGTTTTTTATAAATGCCGACAGCTTCTCAAGCGTTTCTATCGGTGCTTCGCCGTTTAAATAGCGCACCCCCGTAAAATCCTTCAACTGCCCGATTACAAGTGTCACGGCTATTCCCGCCGTAAAGCCGGTTGTTATCGAAAACGGGATAAAGCGAATTAAATTCCCCAGACCCAAAATGCCCATTATTATCAAAATCACTCCCGCAAGTATTGTTGCGAGAGCCAAGCCGCCCGGTCCCTTTTTTGCGACTAGGCCCGCCACTATTGTGGCAAATGCCGCCGTGGGACCCGAAATTTGCACACTGCTTCCTCCGAGCAGTGCCGCAATAAGTCCCGCAATTGCCGCGGTATATATACCCGCCTCGGGTGTAACGCCCGAGGCTATCGCCAGCGCGATTGAAAGCGGCAGTGCGATTATCGCAACAATTATTCCCGAGATTACATCCCTTGAAAATTGCTTTGCGCCGTAATTTTTAAGTGTTGTCAAAAGCATTGGTTTAAAGCCGTTCATTTTGTCAATTGTTCTCCTTTATCGTTTTTTAATCGAAGCCCTCCGCCGCTACGGAGGCTATCTGCATTTTTGTTATATAAGCCTCATTAAAAGCTCCGCAACAAAAACTGCCGCGCACGCCCCCGCGGCAACTCCCGTAAGACTTGTTTTGAAATATGCCAAGGCAACCGCCGCCGCAAAGCCGCAAAAAGCCGACACCACGCTTTGCGTAGCGTGAAAAATCGCGGGAATGGTCATTGCCGTCAATACGGTGTAGGGTATGTAATACAAAAAAGAAAGCAAAAACCTGTTTTCTATTTTCTTTTTTATCAAAACAAGCGGTATCATACGTATAAGATATGTTACCGCCGCCATCGTTAAAAGATAAATCCGAAATCCGTTCTCAGGCATTATCCTTTCCCTCGCTTTCTATCGGTGCAAGCACGGCAAAAATCG
>CAZIQC010000256.1:0-2408 GCA_964541335.1 uncultured Oscillospiraceae bacterium | reverse complement strand
GTATCGCCCGAAACGGAAATTGCGGGGCAACCCAATCGCATACAAGCCTTGCATTTTTTGCAGTTTTCGCCGATTGTGCAATGACCGCTGTATTTCACACGCTTAAGAAGCGCACACGGACGCTGTGCTATTATTACCGAGGGTTCGTCCTTTTGCGTTTCTTCCTTAACAACTCGCTCAAATTCCTTTAAGTTAAACGGATCGCACACGGTTACGCTTTCCACACCTATTGCCTTGCAAAGCGCAAGCAGATTTACCTGCTTTGTTTCCTCGCCGCGGATTGTGTAGCCCGTGGTCGGGTTTTCCTGATGACCCGTCATTCCCGTGATTGAATTGTCGAGAATAATTACCGTGTTTGCACCCTTGTTGTAAACAATATCAACAAGTCCCGTAATGCCCGAGTGCATAAACGTGGAATCGCCTATAACGGAAACCATTTTTTTGTTAAATTCGCTTCCGCGCGCCTTTGCCATTCCGTGTGCCGCCGAAACGGAAGCCCCCATACATATCGTGGTATCCACCGAAGCCAACGGCGCAACCGCGCCGAGCGTGTAACAGCCTATATCTCCCGAAACAACAAGTCCGAGCTTTTTAAGCACATAAAATGTTGCTCTGTGCGGACATCCCGCGCACATAACCGGCGGGCGAACGGGAATTTGTTCATCTGCTTGCGCAAATTCGGGTGCCTTTGTTCCCAAAACCGCCGCACCTATCATTTGCGGCGTATATTCACCGAGAAGAGTAAATACCTCTTTGCCCGCAACCTCTATTCCCAATGCGCGGCAATGCTCCTCCAAATACGGGTCAAGCTCCTCTATAACAAACACCTTTTTGCATTTTGCGGCAAAATTGCGTATCAAATCTTTTGCAAGAGGATAAACCATCCCGAGCTTAAGATAATTTACCTTATCGCCGAGTGCCTCCTTTGCATACATATACGATATTCCGCTTGTGATAATTCCGATTTCGCTTTCGTTGTCCTCTACGGTGTTAAACGGGCAGTCTTCCGCATATTCGGTCAATGCCTTAATTCTGTCCTCCACAACCACGTGGCGGCGTATTGCGTTGCCCGGCATCATTACGTATTTGCCGATGTTTTTTTCGTAGGGCTTAAGCGCGTATTCGCACTTATCCTCAATGTCGACAAGGCTTTGCGAATGTGAAACCCTTGTCGAAAGGCGAATAAAGCACGGCGTGTCGAATTTTTCCGAAAGCTCGAACGCCGCTTTCGTATATTCTTTGCACTCGCTTGAGTTGCTCGGTTCAAGCATTAAAATTTTCGCCGCTTTTGCATAATGGCGCGAATCCTGCTCGTTTTGAGAGGAATGCATTCCGGGGTCGTCCGCCACGCAGAAAACCAAGCCGCCGTTCACGCCCGTATAGCTTACGGTAAATATAGGGTCTGCCATAACGTTCAGCCCCACGTGCTTCATACAGCTCATTGCGCGCGCCCCACCTATCGAAGCGCCTATTGCCACCTCTGCGGCAACCTTTTCGTTCGGTGCCCACTCGGCATACACATCATCATATTTTACAATGCTTTCGGTTATTTCGGTGGACGGTGTCCCGGGATATGACGAAACAATCCCCACGCCCGCTTCATATGCACCGCGTGCAACGGCGGCATTTCCCAGCATAAGCTTTTTCATTAAATTACTTCCTTTCTATTTCGTTTTGCCTTGCCACAAGGCTTTCTCCGCAATATATTTCGCGCAGTTTCGGTTTTTCGATTTTCCCCGTGGGATTTCTCGGAACATCCGCAAAAATATATTTGTGCGGTCTTTTATATCTCGGCAATTCGTAGCAAAATTGCGTTATTTCCTCTTCGGTCAGTACTTCGCCCTGCTTTACCTCCACTATTGCGGCGGCAATTTCTCCAAGGCGCGCGTCCGGCAAGCCTATCACGGCAACGTCCTTTATCTTCTGATTGCTTCTCAAAAAGTCCTCTATCTGCACCGGATACAAATTTTCCCCGCCCGAAATGATAACGTCCTTTTTGCGGTCAACAAGGTAAATAAAGCCGTCCTCGTCTTCCTTTGCCATATCTCCCGTATACAGCCAGCCGTCCTTCAAAACCTCGGCGGTTGCTTTTTCGTCCTTATAATACCCAAGCATAACTCCCGGTCCCTTAACGGCAAGCTCGCCCACCTCGCCTTGTGCGGCGATTTTGTTATCCGCGGTTACTATTTTTACCTGCCAGCCGTAGCCCGCCTTACCTATTGCGCCCACCTTGTCGATGTTCTCCGTTCCGAGGTGTACGCACCCCGGTCCTATCGACTCTGACAAGCCGTAATTTGTATCGTACAAATGCTCGGGGAATTTTTCGCGCCATCTTTTTATCAGGCTCGGCGGCACGGGCTGTGCGCCGATATGCATAAGCCGCCATTGCGACAGGGTGTAGTCCTCCG
>CAZIQC010000255.1:0-2423 GCA_964541335.1 uncultured Oscillospiraceae bacterium | reverse complement strand
AAAATTAAGTTTCTCCCGCCGCCTATAGAGGCGGGGGACATCTTAATTTAGTTATTTTGCCCGAATTTTTAAAGTCGATTAAATATTCCTTGTATTTTATCTTGTTTTTTGGAGACGTTTAGTATGCAAATAACCCCGTTTAAAAATAAAATTTGGCTGTCCTCGCCCACAATGCACGGCGAGGAGCTTGCCTATATAACCGAGGCGTACAACACAAACTGGATGTCCACACTCGGCGAAAATATCGTTGAAGCGGAAAAGCTTGTGTGCGAAAAAATCGGTTGCGGATATGCCGTGGCACTTTCGTCGGGTACGGCTGCACTTCACCTTGCGGTAAAGCTGGCGGGGGTAAAGCGTGGTGACACGGTTTTTTGCTCCGATATGACATTTGGCGCAACCGTCAACCCGATAGTGTATGAGGGCGGCGTTCCGATTTTTATCGACACCGAGTATGACACCTGGAATATGAGTCCCGAAGCTTTGAAAAAAGCATTCGAAATTTATCCGAATACGCGGCTTGTCGTTCTTGCCAATCTTTACGGAACTCCCGGAAAGCTCGACGAAATACGCGAAATTTGCGACCGACACGGTGCAAAAATCGTTGAGGACGCGGCGGAGTCTTTCGGCGCAACGTATAAAGGCAAGCAAACAGGCGGTTTCGGCAATGTCGGCGTTATCAGCTTTAACGGCAACAAAATTATTACAGGTTCTTCCGGCGGTATGCTTTTGACCGACAGCATCGACCATGCAAACAAAGCAAGAAAGCTGTCCACCCAAGCAAGAGAAAATGCCCCGTGGTATCAGCACGAGGAAGTGGGCTACAATTACCGAATGAGCAATGTTATCGCAGGCGTTGTGCGCGGTCAGCTTCCGTATTTGGCTGAGCATACAGCGCAAAAAAAAGCTGTATATATGCGATACAAGGAGGGCTTTAAGGATTTACCCGTAAAGATGAATCCTTACGACGAAAAAAATTCCGAGCCTAATTTCTGGCTTTCGTGTATGATAATCGATAAAGACGCAATGTGTCGTCAGGTCAGAAGCGACAAAGAGGCGCTGTACATATCGGACGCGGGCAAAAGCTGTCCGACACAAATTCTCGAAACACTCGCTTTTTACAATGCGGAGGGGCGTCCGATTTGGAAGCCTATGCATATGCAGCCTGTTTATACGAACAATCCGTTTATAACAGCCTCGGGGGACGGGCGTGCAAGAACAAATGCATATATTTCGGGGGATTTTGAGGATGTCGGCGCGGATATTTTCGCCCGCGGGCTTTGTTTGCCGAGCGACAATAAAATGACCGCCGAAGAGCAGGACATAATTATTGAGATTATAAAAAGATGTTTTGAATAAGGAGTGTTCGGGCAGAAACTATGTACGAAAAATATTTTAAAAGAGCGTTCGATTTTTGTATGTCGTTGTCGGCGCTGATTGTTCTTTCACCGCTTTTGTTGCTGTTTATCGTAATCGGGGCGATTGCAATGCACGGAAATCCGTTTTTTATTCAACCGCGCCCCGGGAAAAAGGACAAATTCGGAAACGAAAAAATATTTTACTTGATAAAATTCCGTACGATGAATAACCGAAAAGACAACCTCGGGAATGCTCTTCCCGACGATATGCGACTGACACGCTACGGAAAATTTTTACGAAAGGTTTCTTTTGACGAGTTGCCCGAGTTGCTGAACATTTTAAAAGGTGATATGAGTATTATCGGGCCTCGTCCTCAGCTTGTGAGAGATATGGTGTTTATGACAAAGGCGCAAAGAGAGCGTCACAACGTAAGACCCGGACTTTCCGGCTTGGCACAGGTTCGCGGACGCAACAACATATCCTGGGAGGATAAGCTGGCGTATGATTTGGCATACATAAAGAATATTACGTTTTTCGGCGATATTAAATTGATTTTCGAAACTGTCTGGAAGGCTTTTGTAAAGCAGGCGGATGTTGCTTCCGACGGAATGGAAACCGCGGAGGATTTCGGTGATTATTTATTGAGAATCGGCAGTGTGGACGACGAAACTTATACACAGCGGCAATCCGAAGCCAACAATCTTTTAAACATCGGAGGATAATAAATGGAAAATACAAAGGATTTAAAGTTTTCGGTTTCGATATGTGTTTACGGCGGCGACAATCCCGATTATTTGGGTGAGAAACGCAGTTTTCATATTCAATGAACAGCGATAAGGCACAATTTTCTCCGGAGTTGACCAAACTTGCACAGACGGGCGGCAGAAACAAAGCGATATTGAGGGTGTGATTATGAAAGAAAAATACAGCGTTTTAATGTCCTTGTATATTAAAGAAAATCCGGAATATTTGCGTTCGGCTATACAAAGTATGGTTGATCAAACCTATTCTCCTGATGAAATCGTCATTGTTAAAGATGGTATTATTACAGAAGAATTGGAATCTGT